>JALZEC010000049.1 GCA_030862235.1 Actinomycetota bacterium
CTCCGGAGGTCACGGTCCCCCCGGTCGCCGAACCGCTCCCGCCGCCGGCACCCCTCGACTCGGCCCCGGTCGACCGCCCGACCGAGGCCGAGCCGCGTCCCGTGCCAATCTGGCGGCGATGGCCGACCAGGGCACGATCGTGGTCATCGAGGACGATCGGAACATCGCCGACCTGGTCGAGCTCTACCTTCGCCAGGACGGCTTCCGGGTGGTCCAAGCGGAAGACGGGGAGAAGGGCATCGCCGCCGTCCGCAACCAGCGCCCGCGCCTGGTCGTGCTCGACGTCGGGCTGCCAGGGCGCACCGACGGGCTCGACGTCTGCCGCCGCCTGCGGGCGGACGACAACTCCGTGCCCATTCTCATGCTCACCGCCCGGGACGGGGAGGTCGACCGGGTGCTCGGGCTGGAGCTGGGGGCGGACGATTACGTGACCAAGCCCTTCGCTCCGCGGGAGCTGGTGGCTCGGGTCAAGGCCATCCTGCGGCGGACGGACGGTCGGCGGGACGCCCCCGACGTCCTCGTCGTCGGCGCGGTGGAAGTCGACGTCGGACGGCGTGAGGTGCGGGCCAACCGGGAGGTCGTCCCCCTCACGACCAAGGAGTTCGACCTCCTCCGGTACCTGGCCGAGAACGCCGGCCTTGCCCTCTCCCGCCAGCAGATCCTCGACGGCGTGTGGGGAGCGGGCTGGTTCGGCGACGACCGCACCGTCGACGTCCACGTGCGGCAGCTGCGCAAGAAGCTCGGGGAAGCCCTTCCCCTGGCCACCGTCTGGGGCGTGGGCTACCGGCTGGGATGAGAGCTCCTCACCGCCGGTGCCACCGGTGATTGCTCAACCGGCGGACGCCGGATGAGACGGCGGATCACCGCCACGATGGTGGCGGTCGTGGCCGGAGCCCTCCTCGTGGCCACGGTGGGGACGTTCCTGCTGCTGCGGGTGGCCGTGCGCAACGACGCCCGCCGGGAGCTGGGCCGCCAGGCCGAGCGGGCGGCCGCCCGGCTGGAGGAGGTGCAGCGGCCCGGTGTGCTCGCCGCCCTGGGGGGCGTGCTGCGACTGGAGGACCAGCGCGTCCTGTGCTTCGGTACCGGGTGCCGGGCCGCGGCCGCCGCTGAGCCTCCTTCCGGGCTGTCCCGGGCCGACCTGCCCCTGGACCGCCTGCGGGCAGGTGAGACGGTGACCGGGGTCCGGGGTTCGCTGGTCTTCGCTGCCGCCGGCGCCACGCCCCTCCGTGGCGACGCCCTGCTGGTCGTGGTGCTCACCCGCCGGGTGGAGACGCGGCTGCCCGGCGGCCTGTGGTTCCTGGCCGTGGCCGGCCTCACCCTGGCCGTCGCCGCCGCGGTGGCCGCCGATCTGGCCCGGCGGCTGATCCGCCCCCTCCGGGAGGCACAAGCCGCCACCCAACGCATGGCCAGTGGCGACCTGGCCGTCCGGGTCCCCGTGAACCGGGAGGAGGGTGAGGAGCTGGCCGAGCTGTCGGAGTCGATCAACGCCATGGCCGCCAGCCTGGAACGGTCCCGGGGGCTGGAGCGCCAGTTCCTGCTGTCCGTCTCCCACGACCTGCGGACACCGCTGACGTCGATCCGGGGGTACGCCGAAGCGCTGTCCGAGGGCCGCGCTCCCGATCCGTCCCACGCCGCGTCGGTCGTGTTGGCCGAGGCCCGCCGCCTGGAGCGCCTGGTCGGCGACCTGCTCGAGCTGGCGCGCCTCGACGCCCGCCGGTTCTCGCTCGACATCCGCCGCACCGACGTGGCCGAGGTGGTGGCGGACACGGCCGAGGGGTTCCGACCGGCGGCGGAGAAGGCAGGGGTGGAGCTGGACGTCGGGGCGGGCACCTCTCCCGTTCTCGCCGCTGCCGACCCCGATCGCCTGGCCCAGGTCGTCGCCAACCTGGTCGAGAACGCCCTGAAGTACGCCAGGGCGCGGATCGGCGTGGGAGTCGACGCCGGCCAGGCCGACGGGCAGGCCAGCCTGTGGGTGGAGGACGACGGGCCGGGGATCGAGCCCGCCGACCTGCCCCACGTGTTCGAGCCCTTCTTCAGCTCCACCCGGAGCCCGACGCGTCAGGTGGGGACCGGACTGGGCCTGGCCATCGTGCACGAGTTGGTGGAGGCGATGGGCGGGCAGGTGACGGCCGGGCCGGCGAGCGGAGGGGGGACGCGGGTGTCCGTCAGCCTGCCCGGCTGGACCTGAGCCCTCAGGGGCACTCGGGGAGCGTCAGTGGGAGGCGCACCTCGGCCGAGACCCGGAGCTCGCCGCTCTGGGGGCCCGGCGTCCGGCAGCGGGCGCTGAACCGCGCCTTCCCCTCGCTGTCGGTCGTCGCCCGGTTGGTCGAGGTCATGCCCATACCCGGGCCGAGGACGACCTCGATCGCCTGACCCGCCCGCGGGTTCGCCTGCAGGAACCCCTCTCGGCTCACCGAGCCGGCGTAGAGGAAGACGGTGATGGTGAAGGGCTCGTCGCGCGGCAGCGGCGTGGGCTCGACCGTGGTCTGGACGTTGAAGTCGCTGACCTTGGTCATGCGCAGCTCCACCGTCTTCTGCTCGTCGGCCCCCAGGAAGAACGCCTCGGCCGCCGGTTGGTACAGGTCGGGCTGCTTCCAGGCGCGGACGAGGTAGCGGCCACCCCGGATGGACGGGAGGTTGAACGAGCCGGTGGGCGCGCTGAGCTCCACCGACGTCACCTGGTCGGCCACCAGGCGCTCCACCCGAACCGAGGCGCCGGCCACGGGGCCGTCGGGCCCCTGCACCGTTCCCGAGATCCGGGCGCTGCCGGGCGAGATCTCCGTCGCCAAGGTGGTGGTCGAACGGGGCGCGCCGGGGACGGTCGTGGTCAACGGCGGCGTGGTCGTCGGGGGCGTCGTCTCGGTCGAGGGGGGGGCCGTGGTGGGCACCGTGGTCGGACCGACTTCCTCCGAACCACCGTCGCAGGCCGCGACGATCACGAGGAAGACGAGCGCGGTCAAGCGGGCGAGCGGCAAGCGGGCTGTCACTGCAGGGATGACCCGAAGGTCACGAGACCAGGGGCAGCGTCTCAACCTGGGCGGGAGCGGACTCGCCGTCCCACACGACGGTCACCTCGGCGGGAGGTGTGACCGCCCGCCCGACGTAGGCCAGAGCCACCGCTGCGCCCCATCGCGGCGAGTGGGCCACGCTCGTCAGCCGGCCGACGTCCTTCTCGCCCGCCCGCACGGCAGCGCCCGGAGGCGGGAGGACGTCGCTCCCCAGGACCACGCCCCGGAGCCGCCTGGGGACGTTCCCGCCCCGCGAGTCGATGCGGGCGACCAGCTCCTGGCCGGTGTAGCAACCCTTGGTGAAGCTCACCGACCGGTCGACGACCCCCGCCTCGGCCGGGATCGTGTTCTCGTCGAGCTCCTTGCCCATGACCGGGATGCCGGCCTCGATCCGCACCGCCTCGTAGGCGTCGAGCCCGCAGATTCGGAGGGCGCGGGGGGGCTCGGGCGACTCGGCCACCAGGTCGGCCCCTGGCAGCCCGTCCCAGTCGGACACGACGACCGTCCCCGCTCCGCCGGCCACCGCCTCGTGCGCGGCCGGGCCCCGTACGGCCAGGCACTTCCAGTCCAGCGCTTCGACGTCGGCCTTGACCCGGAGCTTGAAGCGGTTGAGCCGCTCCCGAACGACCTCGCCGAAGCCGGCGTCGGTTTCCAGCACGAACCGCTCCGGGCCCTGACGCAGCACCCGCAGGAAGGCCACGAGCTTCCCCTGAGGCTGGAGGAGGAGGGCCCACGCCGAGAGCCCGTTGTCAATGTCGACCTCCTGGGAGAGCTGACCCTGGAGGTAGGACAGGGCGTCCGGACCGTTGACCGTCAGGAAGTCGCGGGGCAGCCACACCCCACCCGCCTCCTCCCGGAGCGCGGCGTAGTCGGCAGCGAAGTCGGCGGACTCAGGCACCGGTCACCAGCCGGCTCCCTGCGTTGTCATCCTGGTCGCTGCGGGCCTCCGCTTCGCTTCGGTCCTCGCTCGGCGCTTCGCTTCGGTCCTCGCTCCTCATGCGGCGGGACGCGGGCACGGCGGCCAGGAGGGCGGCGGCCTTGTTGCGGGACTCCTGCTCCTCGGTCTCGGGCACGCTGTCGGCCACGATCCCTCCCCCCGCCTGCACCGACGCCCGTCCGTCGGCGGTGATCGTCATGGTGCGGATGGCGATGGCCGTGTCGAGGTTGCCCGAGAAGTCGAAGTAACCAATGACGCCCGCGTAGGGGCCCCGCTTCGTCGGCTCCAGCTCGTCGATTATCTCCATCGCCCGCACCTTGGGAGCCCCCGAGACCGTGCCCGCGGGCAGCGTGGCCCGGAGGACGTCGATCGGCCCCTTGCCCTCGGCCAGCTGGCCGGAGACCTGGGAGGTGAGATGCATGATGTGGCTGTAGCGCTCGACGGTCATGAACTCGTCGACCTGCTCCGTCCCGAACCGTACGACCCGGCCCACGTCGTTGCGGGCCAGGTCCACCAGCATCACATGCTCGGCCAGCTCTTTGGGGTCGGCAAGCAGCTCGGCCCCCAGCGCCCGGTCCTCCTCCTCCGTCGCCCCCCGCGGGCGGGACCCGGCTATGGGCCGGGAGACGACCTTGCCGTTGCGGAGCTGGACCATGGGCTCGGGCGACGAACCCACCACGGTGATCTCCGGGTGGCGGAGGAAGTACATGTAGGGGCTGGGATTGACCTGGCGCAGGACCCGGTAGACGTCGAAAGGGTCCGCATCCAGGTCCAGGTCGAACCGCTGGGACAACACGACCTGGAAGATGTCCCCGGCCCGGATGTGCTCCTTGGCCACCTCCACCGCCCTGTAG
>JALZEC010000068.1 GCA_030862235.1 Actinomycetota bacterium
CACAGCTCCCGCTCGTCCCCTGGGTACTCGGCGGCCAAACGCGCCACGGTCTCCCGAGCGCGCCCTCGGGGGGTGCGGGGACGAGCCATGGGCGGACGGTACTGTCCGTCCAGTGGCCCGCCTCGAGGTGAAGCGCGCGCTCGGGCGGGCGGACGTCGACGCTGTGTCCGAGCTGCTGGACGTCGCCCACCGGGTCGACCGCCACCACCCCATCGACGAGCACCGCTGGCTCGACCTGGTGCAAGGCGGCCGTGAAGGGTTCGCCGGCCTGGTCGCCTGGGAGCCGGGCCACACCCACCCGGTGGGGTACGCCCAGCTGAGCCGAGGTGGCGACCATACGATCGCCCATGCCTCCTGGGCCCTCGAGTTCGTGGTCGACCCCCATCACCGGGATCGCGACCCCGAGATCGGCCTCCACCTGGTCGAGGCCGCCCTCGACCTGGTGGCCGAGGAGGGAGGTGGTCACGTCCACCTGTGGGTCCCCAAGCCCAGCCCGCTACACGACCGCATCGCCCAGGCCACGGGCCTGCGACGCGGGCGCCAGCTCCTCCAGCTCCGCCGGCCCCTGCCCGTCGACGAGAAGACCGACCTGCCCGTGCGCCCGTTCCTCCCCGGCCACGACGAGGAGGCGTGGCTCGTCGTCAACAACCGGGCCTTCCGCTGGCATGAGGAGCAGGGGGACTGGGACCTGGCCACGCTGTGCAGCCGTGAAGCGCAGGACTGGTTCGATCCCGCCGGCTTCCTGCTGCACGAGCGCAACTCCCGCCTGGCCGGGTTCTGCTGGACCAAAGTCCACCGTGACCAGGACCCGCCCCTCGGGGAGATCTACGTGGTCGCCGTCGACCCCGACTTCCAAGGCCGCGGCCTCGGCCGCCAGCTCGTGCTGGCCGGCCTCGACTGGCTCTGGCGCAACGGTATCGAGGTGGGGATGCTGTACGTCGACCGGGACAACCGTCCCGCCGTCCGCCTCTACGAGTCACTCGGCTTCACCCTCGACCACGTCGACCAGGCGTACGTCGGGGACGTACCTGCTCGAAGCCGGGGCCCGGTGTCAGCCCACGCCCACCCCGACCATGGCCCCAATGCCGTAGGTGATGGCGGCGGGGACGGCGGCGAACAGCAGCTGGCGGAGGGCCGAGCGGGCCAGGGAACGCCCGGTGAAGCGGGCCAGAGCGGCGCCGACGGCGAGGGCGGTCAGCCCGCTGACGACGATGGAGACAGTGAGGGCGGCCGCCCCCGTGGTGAAGAACCAGGCGATCAGGGGGATCAGGGCGCCGACGGCGAAGGCGAGGAAGGACGACACCGCCGCCTTGAGTGGTGAGCCGAGCTCGTTGGGGTCGATGCCCAGCTCCTCACGGGCGTGGGTCTCGAGCGCCAGCTCCGGGCTGCGCATCATCTCGTTGGCGAGCTGCTCCGCCGTCTCCGGCTCGATCCCCCGCGACCGGTAGATCTGCACGAGCTCCCGGCGCTCGCTCTCCGGGCGCCGGCGGAGCTCGAGCTCCTCCATCTTCAGCTCCCGTTCCAGCAGCTCGGCCTGGGCCGTCATCGACACCCACTCGCCCGCGGCCATGGAGACGGCCCCGGCGATGAGCCCGGCCAGCCCGGCCAGGCGCACGACGCCAGGACCCGGAGACGCTCCCGCCATACCCAGGATCAGGGCGACGTTGGAGACGAGGCCGTCGCTGATCCCGAACACGGCCGCGCGCGCCGCCCCACCCTGGATGTTGCGGTGGTGCGGCTCGGGCGGGGGCGGGAGTGGGGTGTCGGTGCCAGCGACCTCGGACATGCGCCGTTCAACGTACCCGGAACCCCCTCCGTTCCCACGTACCGAGGCTGCCGGCTTCGGCCTTCCCACCACCGCCGGCCGGTGTGCCCCGTGGACGGCGGGGAAGGGGGCCCAGGCACGCGACAATCGGACGGTGCCCAGCCGCTTCGACCTGACCCCGGAGGATTTCGCCGCCCTGTTGGCCGACGAGCCGGGGTACCGCGTGCGGCAGGTCTGGCGCGGGCTGCACCAGGGCCGCGACCCCCGGGAGATGACGGACCTGCCCGGGCCCCTGCGCCAACGCCTCGCCCTCGAGCTGCCCGCCCCCCTCACCCTGCTTCGCAAATCTGTGTCCGACGGGGGTGACACCGTGAAGTGGCTCTGGGGGCTCGCCGACGGGGCGGCGGTGGAGACGGTCCTGATGCACTACCCCCGTCGGTCGACCGTCTGCATCTCCAGCCAGGCCGGGTGCGCGATGGGCTGCACCTTCTGCGCCACCGGCCAGGCCGGCTTCACCCGCCACCTCACCGCGGGCGAGATCGTCGAGCAGGTCGTCCGAGCCCAGACCGGGTTGGGCCGCCGGGCGCAGACCGAGCGCGCCACGGCCGCAGGTGGGGCAGGGGCCCCACCTTGCGGAGGAGGCGGGGATGGGGGCCCCCGCCGGGTAACAAACATCGTCTACATGGGCATGGGCGAGCCCCTGGCCAACTATGGGCCCGTCTGGGCATCGGTGGAACGGCTGCACCACGACGTCGGCTTCTCCGCTCGCCACCTCACCATCTCCACCGTGGGGGTCGTTCCGGGCATCCACCGGCTGGCGGCCGAGGCCCTGCCCGTCAACCTGGCCGTGTCGCTCCATGCCGCCAATGACGCCCTGCGGGACACCTTGGTCCCGCTCAACCGCCGGTACCCCCTGGCCGAGGTGGTCGAGGCCTGCCGCGCCTACCAGGCGGCCAAGGGGCGGCGGCTCTCGTTCGAGTGGGCCCTGATCGACGGCGTGAACGACCGCCACGCCGACGCCGCCGAGCTGTCCGCCATCGCCCGTCCCCTCGGCGCCCACGTCAACCTGATCCCGCTCAACCCCACCCCCGGCTACCCGACGCGCGGCACCCCGGCTTCGGGCGTGCGGATGTTCCGCGACTGGCTGGTCGCGGCCGGGGTCAACGCCACCATCCGCCGCAACCGGGGGACCGCCATCGACGCCGCCTGCGGCCAGCTCGCCGCCCGCCACTGATCACGACATAGCTGCGATCACGCGTCTCAGCCTGCAAGACTGTCCGCACTATGGGCTCGGAACGACGTCGATGGCTGAACCCAGCGCAGCCTCAGACTCTCCAGATCGCATGCTGGCTGCTGTACATCAACGCCGCCTTCCTGCTGCTTGACATGGTGCGCCTCAGCGTCTTCGACCTGATCTACGTCATCCTCCTGGGTGGCCAGATCGCGGCCGGGTCCGGCATCGCCAATGAACGGAAGTGGGGCTACGGCCTGGGCATCGCCATGGCCTTCCTGCCGTTCCTGTACCGGTTCTACAAGCTGGGGAACCCGATCGAGGGCGTGGGCATCTTCACCCTGATGTTCGAGATCGCCCTCGTCGCCCTGCTCCTGCACCCCCAGAGCCGCGACTACCAGCGCATCTGGTTCAAGTAGGGCTCAGAACGCCACCCGGACCACGGTCGCCCGAAGCGTCGACCCGTCCACCGCGCTCTGCTCGAAGAACACGACCGCGCCCGCCGGCTTGGTCGGTCGCCGGAAGCGGATCTCTCCGGAGAAGGGCCCGAGCACCCCGTCACCCCTGCCGGTGACGAAGCCCTTGCCCAGCGACTGGCCGAACGCCATGCCGTCCTCCCGCACCTCGACCTGAACCGTTCCCTCGAACGCGCTCGCCCGTCCCGTGACCCGCAGCGGTGACGCAATCCGGGGAATGGCGCCCCCCGGCTCGTCGACCACGATCTGGTCCGACCTCGCGCCGACGACGGTCCACGGCGAACCGAACCCCTCCCCCACCAGCTGCCGCACTCGGACGATCGTGGTCGGTCTCGGGTCCGGCAACGACACCCCGCCTTCGCCGGTGCCGAAGCCGACCGGGATGTCGGCCTGCCCCGCGCTGATGGTGTAGGCGAACGAGACCACGGTGCCAAAGCCGAGGTAGCGCTTGGCGAACTCCTGGGCGGTGGAGGCCGGGTCGGTGAAGAGCTTCTCCCCGCCGCGGGCGTAGGCCTCCATGTCGGCCGCGGTGGTGAACGGCCAGATGCCGGCGAAGGTGGGCACGGCCGGGGGCGACCCTTCCAGGTAGTCCCGGTAGCTGTCGCAGGTCACGGGCCGGTCGACGACCACGCCGTCGCCCGAGAGCACGTCCCGCAGCTGTCCGTCGAGGGCGAACCGAACCCCGTTCACCGTCGGGAAGGCGTCCAGGGTGCACGTCACCTGGGCCAGGCGGAGGATGAGGCCGAGACCGCCCCCGCCCGATTCGAAGGCGCCGGAGAGGTCGACCCGGGCGACGCCCCCCTCGATGACCAGGTTGCGAAACTCGGTGCTGGCCGGAATGGCGGTGCTGAGGCCGGCCCGCCGCTCCTCGGCCGTGGGACCGACGAGCAGCGTCTTGACCGCTTCGGCCCCGATCCGGGTCACCCTCGGGACGGCCCGCGTCACCTTGGCCAGCTGCTCGCCCCGTATGAAGTACAGCGACACCTGGGTCGTACCCGCCGGCCCGCTCCCCCCCGACGCCGCCGACTCCCCCGACTCGTCTCCCCCGGTGGCGGGGCCGGCCGGCTCGGAGCCCTCACCCGTCCCGGCAGCGCCCTCGGTGGTGGTCGCCCGGGAGGGGGCGGGACCGGCGTCGGTCGCGCCCGTCCTGCCCGCGCCGCAGGCGGCCAGCGACAGCGACAGCCCTGCGAGCACCAACGCCAGAGCGGGCGCCCGCCCCAGCATCCTCGTCCGTCCCATCACCTGCTCCTCGGCTTGAACCTGATCGCAGGATGGCGAGAGGTGGTCACGGTGCCATCGCCGGCGGGTAACGGTTCGGCAACAGGGGGTGGCGCCACTTCAGCCCCGACCCCCGCTCCGCCGCCGCCTTCCGGTGCCGAGGACCGGCGAGGGACGCGGCACGTGAACGTCGTGCCCCGCCCCGGCTCGCTGCGCACGGTGATGTCGCCTCCGTGGAGGCGGGCGTTCTCCCGGGCGATGGCCAGCCCCAGGCCGCTGCCCCCTCCTCGAGAGCGCGAGGGATCGGCCTTGTAGAACCGCTCGAAGACGTGGTCGAGGTGCTCGGGGGGGATGCCGGGACCGGCGTCGGTGACCGTCAGAGACACCTCTGCCCCAGTCGCCCCCAGCGTCACCCGGACCGGCGGCCCGCCGTGCTCCAAGGCGTTGCCGACGAGGTTCCCGACGACGGCGTCGAGCCGGCGGGGGTCGGCGTAGGTGTTCACCGCCCCGTCCCCGGCATCTTCGACCGCCACCCGGTCGGTCCAGCCCCGCAGCTCGAGGGCCCCGCGTACCAGCTGGCCCAGGTCCACCGGCTCCCAGGCCATGCCCGCGGCACGGGCGTCGAAGCGGGAGATCTCCATGAGGTCCTCGACCATCGAGGCCAAACGGCGGGACTCCACCACCAGCAGGCGGGCGGCCCGCCGCCCCGGCTCGTTCAGCCCCTCGTTGTTGGCGTCCAGCACGTCGGCCGCGGTGTTGA
The DNA here is from genome assembly GCA_030862235.1 of Actinomycetota bacterium. Lineage (GTDB taxonomy): Bacteria > Actinomycetota > Acidimicrobiia > Acidimicrobiales > AC-14 > JALZEC01. Next base: position 5,451 of record JALZEC010000068.1, read on the forward strand.
GGGCGGTCAACGGGGTCCGCAGCTCGTGGAACACGTCGGACACGAACCGGCGCTGGCTCGCCTCCAGCGTGCGCAAGTCGCCGACGGTGCGCTCCAAGGCGTCGGCCATGCGGTTGAAGGCCCGGGCCAGGTCGGTGAACTCGTCCCTGCCCTCCTCCGGGAGCCGGGTGCCGAGGAGGCCGACCTCCATGCGGTGGGCCGCCACCCGGGCGCCCCGGAGCGGTCGCAGGAGGCCCCGTGTGGCCAGGTACCCCACCAGCGCGGACAGGAGCACGAACGTCGACCCCGCCCCCGCCAGCACGTTCCGCAGCAACTCGACCTCGCCCACCTCTTCCGAGAGGGGGAAGAACAGGAACACGGCCGGTCCCTCGCCCACCTTCGCCCCCACGATGACGTGGTCCCTGCGCTCCGAACCGGTGCGCAGCCACACCAGGCGCCCGCTGGCGGAGGCGGACAGGAGCTCGGGCGGGACCGAGCCGGCCGACAGCGAGACCGACGTGGTGTCCGACGTCCCGTCCGGCGCGATGGCCACCGCTCCTGCCGCTCCAAGCCCGGGTTGGCGCTCGACGAACGCCCGGGCGTCGGACGCGCTGGCGTCGGGGGGAAGGCTGACGACCAGCTCGGTCAACACGACCCTGGCTTCCCGCAGGGCGACATCGGTGGCCCGGTCGAGCACCGCGTCGCGGACCAGCACGTAGGACGTGATAGCCAGGGCGGCCGAGGTGAAGGCGGCGACCAGGGCGAAGGTCGCTACCAGGCGGGGCCGGAGCCCTCTCAGCAAGCGTCGGTCACGGCGGGGGCGACGGGGCACCGAGGGCGCCTCACGCCCCGGGCACGAGCTTGTACCCGACGCCCCGCACGGTCTGGATCAGGGTGGGATGGGACGGGTCGTCCTCCACCTTGGCCCGCAGCCGCTGCACGCAGACATCGACCAGGCGGGAGTCGCCCAGGTAATCGTAGTCCCAGACCTGCTGCAGCAGCAGGGCCCGGGTGAACACCTGCCCGGGGCGGCGGACGAGCTCCTGGAGGAGGCGGAACTCGGTCGGCGTCACGTGTACGGGCACGCCGCCCTTGGTCACGGTCATGGCTGCGGCGTCGACGACCAGGTCGCCTACCCGCACCGCCCGGGCCTGGGGCTCGCGCGTTTGGCGCCGGAGGACGGCCTTCACCCGGGCCAGCAGCACGCGCGTCTCGAACGGCTTGGTGACGTAGTCGTCCGCGCCCGACTCGAGCCCGACCACGACGTCGATGGGGTCGGAGCGGGCGGTGAGCATGACGATGGGCACCTGGTCGTCCCGGCGGATCTGGCGGCAGACCTCGAACCCGTCCGTTCCCGGGAGCATGACGTCGAGGAGGATCAGATCGGGCCGGGACTGGCGCCAGCGACTCAGGGCCTCCTCTCCGGAAACGGCAGTCTCCACCCGGTGGCCGTCGCCCTCGAGGGCCAGCGCCACCGCTTCCCGCACGGACGCATCGTCCTCGACCAGCAGGATCGATCCCACAGGGAGGCCCATTCTCCCGCATCGGTCAGGCCGGCGGCGATGAACCTGTTCCGGGGCCTGCAATGGGACTGCCGCAGCGGGGACAGCGCGGGTACGCGCGCGACGTCGGCCGGCCGCATTCCGAGCAACGCACCACCCGGATCTGCCCCCGCCGGATCTTGCCCACGGCGGCCCACAGCATGCCTCCCAGGGCGACCACGATCAGGACCTCGAGGCCGTCGCGCACGATGTCCACTGACGCCAAGTCTCCCAGGGGACGTGCCAGCATGACCGGATGGCTCGGCTTCAGGGATGCCGGCGGGCGGCGCTCGCACTGACGCTGGTCCTGCTGGCGTTCATCCCCGCCTGCAGCTCCGGCGGTCACGAAGCAAGGCTGTCGGTCGGCGCGCCCGTCGCCGTGGGCGGGATCACCGTGCTGCGCCCGCGCCAGTCGCTCAACCACGAGGCGCTGGAAGCGGCCTTCCGAGCGGTAGGGGCCGAGCTGCCGGAAGGGACGAGCCTCTACGCGGCGCAGATCCTCCGCCATGACGGCGTGCTGAGCTACGACGAGTACGACGCCGGCGACGGGGCCTTCACCACCGACTTCTGGCCGGCGTCGTCCATCAAGGTGGTGGCTGCCGTCGGCGCCCTGGAGTTCCTGGCCGGCATGGGGTTCACCGGCGCGGCCAGGGTGACGACCGAGGACGGGTCGGTCGCCGTCCGAGACCTCTACGAGGAGGCCCTGCGGGACAGCTCGAACGGGGCGTACGACTGGTTGGTCTCGATCCCCGGCGTCGACTGGCTGAACACGGAGTTCCTCGTCCCCGGCAACGGGTTCACCGCCACCGTGATCCAGCGCTCCTACACCGACCCGGAGTCGGGGCTCGTGCCCTCCCCGGTCATGACCATCTCCGAGGGCGAGCGGACCCTCGAGCTCCCCGCCCGCGAGGTCGAGGGCACCGACCGCTGCCCCGACCGCGGCAACTGCTCCAACCTGCTGGAGATGAGCGACACCCTCCGCCGCATCGTGCTCGTCGACGAGATCCCACCCACCGAGCGGTTCGTCATCGCTCCCGAAGACGTCGCCGCCCTCCGCCGGGCTCTCCTGGAAGCGGAGGGCTTCATCGACCCCGGAGCGGAGGCGGTGTTCGGCGTCGGAACCCCTGTGTTCAACAAGCCCGGGCAGACCCTCGACGACGAGTGCGTCGACGTCGGCCTGGTCGAAGGACCGCGGAACGGGTACATGCTGGCCATCACCACCCCGGTGGATGGACGGGAGTGTGCCACCCTGACCGAACTGGCCCAGGTCGCCTTGTCCTTCCTCGAGCACGCCCAGCCGTAGGCTGCGAGCCATGAACCGGCTCGCACACGAGACCAGCCCCTACCTGCAGCAGCACAAGGACAACCCGGTCGACTGGTACCCCTGGGGCGAGGAGGCGTTCGCCAAGGCCATGGCGGAGGACAAGCCCATCCTGCTCTCCGTCGGCTACGCCGCGTGCCACTGGTGCCACGTCATGGCTCACGAGTCCTTCGAGGACGAAGAGACGGCGCGGGTCATGAACGAGCTGTTCGTCAACGTGAAGGTCGATCGGGAGGAGCGGCCGGACGTCGACGCCGTCTACATGGAGGCTGTCCAGTCCATGACCGGCCACGGCGGCTGGCCGATGACGGTCTGGCTGACACCCGAGGGACGGCCCTTCTACGGCGGCACCTACTTCCCCAAGACGCCCCGCCAGGGCATGCCCGCCTTCACCCAGATCTGCCAGGCGGTGGCCCAGACGTGGAAGGAGCGCCGGGAGGACATCCTCGA
>JALZEC010000070.1 GCA_030862235.1 Actinomycetota bacterium
CCGACCAGCGAGCTGGGCAAGGTCACCAAGTCGACCCCGTTCGGGTCCGTCGACTTTCCCTTCAACCCGCTCAGCCTGGCTCTGGGTGCCGAGGCATCGTTCGTGGCGCGGACCCACGACATGGACCGCAAGCACATGATGGAGGTGTTCCGCCGGGCTCACGACCACCGCGGCGCAGGCTTCGTCGAGATCTACCAGAACTGCAATGTGTTCAACGACGGTGCCTTTGACACCATCACGGCCCGGGAGAACCGTCCGGACAATCTCATTCCCCTGGAGCATGGCCGCCCGATTCGTTTCGGACGGAACAACGAGAAGTGCGTCGTCCTCGACAGGCAGGGCCGGGCCAGGATCGCCCTCGTCTCCGAGGTGTCCGAGGGTGACATCCTCGTGCACGACGAGAGGCGCCCAGATCCGGGCCTGGCCTTCACCCTCAGCCGGCTCGCGGCCGGACCCAGCCAGCCCACCCCCGTCGGGATCTTCCGGGCCGTGGACCGCCAGGACTACGGGAGCGGCATCGAGCAGCAGCTGCTCGAGGCACACCGGCGCCAGGGCCCCAGTGACCTCGCCCGCCTCTTCCGTTCCGGGACCACCTGGGAGATCTGAGACCGGCGACCAGCCGCCGGGGTCCGACCCGAAGGCCCGGTACCGTTCGTCCGATGCCCACGGGAGGGGTCCCCGGAGACCTGTTCGGTGCCGCCCTCCAAGAGCGGCTGGCCCAGAACGCACCGCTGGCCGCCCGCCTGCGCCCTCGATCCCTCGATGACGTGGTGGGCCAGGAGCACCTCCTGGGGCCGGGGAAGCCCCTGCGCAGCCTGATCGAAGCCGACCGATTGACCTCGGTGATCCTGTGGGGGCCGCCGGGGACGGGAAAGACGACGATCGCCCGGCTCGTGGCGGGGGCGACGGCGAAAGCCTTCGAGACGCTGTCAGCGGTGACGGCGGGCGTGAAGGACGTCCGGGAGGTGGTCGAGCGGGCTCGACGCCGGCTGGGCGAGCAGGGCCAGGGCACGATCCTGTTCTTGGACGAGGTGCACCGGTTCAACCGGACCCAGCAGGACGCTCTCCTGCCGCACGTGGAGGAGGGCGTGCTGGTCCTGATCGGGGCCACGACCGAGAACCCGTACTTCGAGGTCAACTCGCCCCTGCTCTCGCGGTCGCTTCTGTTCCGGCTCCGGCCCCTCTCGGCTGAAGCGGTGCGGCAGGTTCTGGCTCGTGGGCTGGCCGCCCTCGACGCCGACGCCGAGCCGGACGCTCTCGACCACCTGGTGGACAAGGCCGAGGGCGACGCCCGGGTCGCCCTCAACGCCCTCGAGGTGGCGGTCGCCCTGGCCGCTGGGCGTACGGAGGACGCAAGGCCCCGCATCGCGCTGCCCGACGCCGAGGCCGCCCTGAACGCCCGGGCCCTCCGCTACGAGCGGGACGAGCACTACGACACGATCTCCGCCTTCATCAAGAGCGTCCGGGGGTCGGATCCTGACGCCGGGCTGTACTGGCTGGCCCGCATGCTCGAGGCCGGAGAGGACGCCCGCTTCATCGCGCGCCGGCTGGTCGTCCTCGCCTCTGAGGACGTGGGAATGGCCGACCCGATGGCCCTCCTGGTGGCCGACGCCGCCGCCCGGGCGGTGGAGTTCGTGGGACTGCCCGAGGCTCAGCTCAACCTGGCCCAGGCCGTCGTCCACCTCGCCACCGCGCCCAAGTCCAACCGCTCGTACCTAGGCCTCCGTCGGGCGCAGGAGGACGTCCGGGAGCGGCCGGCGGGGGTCGTGCCCACCCACCTCCGCGACGCCTCCTACTGGGGCGCCCGGATGCTGGGACACGGAAAGGGCTACGACTATCCTCACGACGACCCCCGGGGGTGGGTTCCCCAGGAGTACCGGCCACCCGAGGTCGCCGGACGGGTCTACTACGAGCCCTCGGACCACGGGTTCGAGCGGGAGGTCGCCGAGCGAATGCGGGGTCACTCTGATGGACGCGGGTGAGCTGGCCCTCGTCGCCCTGGCCGTTGCTGCGGTCATCGGCGTGGTCGGCCTGCTGTTCGCCCTGGGAGCGGCGATCCGGACGATGGCGGTGTTCCGCCGGTCCGTCCAGGAGCTCACGTCCAACGCCCTGCCCCTGATCGAAGACATGCACGCCGCCGTGCGCCAGACCAACGCCGACCTGGTGAAGGTGGACGCCCTGATCGACCGGGCGGACTCCATCTCGACCACCGTCAACTCCGTCTCCCGGCTGGCCTACACCGCCTTCTCCAGCCCTGTGGTCAAGGTCCTCGCCCTGTGGACGGGCACGGCTCGGGCCATCGGCGGCTTCCGGTTCCGGCGGCACCGGGGTGCCCGCCACCAGGCGCTCTCCGCGCCTCGACCCCGCGCCCTCAGGCGCTGAGGCAGCACGGTGTTCAAGCGGTTCTTCTGGTTGTCCCTGGGGGCGATGCTCGGCCTGGCCACCTCGTTCTGGGCCCAGCGCCGGCTCCGGCGAGCGGTGAACCGCCTCGCTCCCGAGCAGGTGCGCCGCCGTGTGTCGTGGTCCGCCCGCACCCTGCTCGACGACCTCCGGGGGGCGGCCGACGAGGGTCGGTCGGCGATGCGGGAGCGGGAAGCGTCGCTCCGGGCGGAGCTGGCCCGCCGCCCCGGATGAGCCGGTAACCCCCCGGTCGCGGCCGCTTTCGGGTGCCCTAGTCTGGGATCGAATCCATGACCGCAGACGAGCTTCGCCGCACGTTCACCGCGTACTTCGTCGAGCGGGGGCACGCGCCATACCCGTCCATGGGCCTCATCCCGCATCACAAGGCGGCCCCCATGTTCGCCAACGCCGGGATGAACCAGTTCCTCCCCGTCATCCTCGGAGAAGAGCCCATCCCCAACCCGCCGCGAGCCACGTCCATCCAGAAGTGTGTCCGGGTGAAGGGGAAACACGACGACATCGGGAACGTCGGAAAGACGTGGGGTCACCTCAGCTTCTTCGAGATGCTGGGCAACTTCAGCTTCGGCGACTACTTCAAGGCACAGGTGATCCCGTACGCCTGGGAGCTGCTGACCGACGTCCTCGGGATAGACCCGGACCGGCTGTGGATCACCGTCCACCACACCGACGACGAAGCGGCCGAGATCTGGCGGGACGCCGTCGGCGTTTCGCCTGACCGCATCCAGCGGATGGGCGACGACAACTTCTGGATGATGGGGGACACCGGCCCCTGCGGCCCCTGCTCGGAGATCTACGTGGACATGGGGGAGGCCTACGGCGGGCCCGGGGGACCGGCTCACGAGACCGGCGAGCGCTACCGCGAGGTCTGGAACCTCGTGTTCATGCAGTACAACCGCAACGCCGACGGGACCCTCACCGATCTGCCCCGCAAGATCATCGACACCGGATCTGGTTTGGAGCGAACGCTCAGCGTCCTGCAGGACGTGCACTCGGTGTTCGAGACCGACGAGCTTCGCCGGCTGGTGGGCGCGGCCGAGGCGGCCACAGGCTTCCGCTACGGCGATGACACCCGCACCGACGTCGCCCTGCGCATCCTTGCCGACCACAGCCGGTGCGCGACCTTCCTCGTCAGCGACGGGGTGTTCCCGTCGAACGAGGACCGGGGATACGTCCTGCGCCGGATCTTGCGCCGGGCCGTCCGCCAGGCCTTCGGCCTGGGCGTGGAGCGGCTCGTCCTCCCGGCCATGGTCGAGGCCGTGGTGGACGTGATGGGCGTGCCCTACCCGGAGCTGGTCCGCAATCGCGACTTCGTGCTCGACGTCATCACCCGGGAGGAGGAGCGGTTCCGCGAGACCCTCCGGACGGGCTCGGTCATGCTCGACGAGCAGCTCGGGAGCGCATCCTCCGACAGGGGCGTCCTTCCCGGCGACGTCGCCTTCCGCCTGCACGACACGTACGGGTTCCCCTTGGAGCTCACACTCGAGATCGCCGCCGAGCGGGGGCTCGAGGTGGACGTCCGCGGCTTCGAGGCAGAGATGGAGGCGCAGCGGGCCCGCGCCCGAGCGGCCCACGCCGGCCACACCGCGGACCCGACCCGCCTCGCTACGTACCGGGAGCTGGTCGAGCAGTTCGGGACCACCGAGTTCCTCGGCTACGCCGAGCCCGAGGCCCAGGGCCGCATCCTGGCCATCGTGGGCGACGAGCTGTTCCTCGACCGCACTCCGTTCTACGCCGAATCCGGTGGCCAGGTTGGCGACACGGGCACCATTCGCACGGACACTGGGCTGGCCCGGGTGCTCGACACCACGCACGGCCTTCCCGGCCTCCACCGTCACGTCATCGAGGTCGTCCAGGGCCACCTGTTGCCAGGCCAGGAGGCGGTGGCGGTCATCGACCGCGACCGGCGGAGCTCGGTGGGCCGCAACCACACCGGCACCCACCTGCTCCACTGGGCCCTCCGCCAAGTGCTCGGCGAGCACGTCAAACAGCACGGTTCGCTGGTCGCGCCCGACCGGCTGCGGTTCGACTTCAGCCACTTCAGCGGGGTGGACCCAGACGAGCTGGCCGAGGTGGAGAAGCTGGCCAACCGTGAGGTTCTGGCCAACGATCCGGTCCGGGCGTACGAGACGACGATGGACGAGGCCCAGCGCCTCGGTGCCCTTGCCTTCTTCGGGGACCGATACGGGGAGATCGTCCGCGTGGTCGAGGCCGGCCAGCACTCGATCGAGCTGTGCGGCGGCACCCACGTGGGGGCCCTGGGCACCGTCGGGCCCATCAAGCTCGTCTCCGAGGGGTCCATCGGCTCCAACCTGCGGCGGGTGGAGGCCCTCACCGGCACGGGCAGCCTCGACCGCTTCCGTACCGAGGAGCAGACCTTGATGCGAGTAGCGGCTCTGCTGCGGGTAAGTCCCTCCGACGTGGTGGACGCCGTGGACCGGCTGGCCGGGGAGTACAAGGCCCTCCGAGACGAGATCGCCGCTCTCCGCCGTCAGGCGGCGGTGGGGCGGGCGAGGGAGCTGGCGGCCAAGGCCACCGACGGCGTGGTCGTGGCCAACCTCACCCCGACCGCCCGCCAGGACCTCCAGGAGCTGGCGGCGACCGTGCGGGACTTTCCGGGCGTCAAGGCGGTGGTGCTCGGGAGCGCGCCGGAAGGCGGTGGTGTGGCCCTCGTGGCCGCCGTCCGTCCCGACAGCGGGCTCGACGCCGGCCGCATCCTGGCCGAAGCCGCCCGTTCCGTCGGCGGGGGAGCGGGCAGAGGCAAGGAGCTGTCCGTTGCCGGCGGACGGGACCCCAGCCGGCTCGAGGAGGCGTTGGAACAGGCACGGCGAGCGGCGTCGAACTCGGGCTCATGACGGTCGTCGCCTTCGACTTGGGAGACAAGAGGATCGGTGTGGCGGTGAGCGCGGGCCGGCTCGCCGTTCCTCACGGCACCGTGGAGCGGTCGGGCGACAGCGACCGCGACCGGGCGGCGCTGGTCGGGCTCGTGGAGGAGCTGGGTGCCGACCAGGTGATCATCGGCCTGCCCTTGTCGCTCGACGGTTCCCGCGGGCCGGCTGCTGTCAAGGCCGAGGCCGAAGCGGCGGCGCTGGCGACCGCGCTCCCCGTCCCCGTCGAGTTGGTCGATGAGCGCTTGAGCACAGTGGCGGCGAGCCGGTCGTTGCGGGCCGCGGGCATGGGGGGCCGGGCTCAGCGGAGAGTGGTCGACCAAGTGGCGGCGACGGTCTTCCTCCAGGCATGGTTGGACGGCCTGCGTGGCCCGAACGCAGAAACCGGCCTGCGTGGCGCGAATACGGAAACCCGCCCCGGCGAACGACCTGCGGAGGGAGCATGAACGTCCTTGCCCCGTACGACGTCGACGACGACCGAGGGTTCCGGGAGGGCCAGCGGTGGCCGTGGATCGTCCTCGGGGTCATCGTCGTCGTCCTCCTGGTGATCGTCGCCGCCCTGATCTGGGTCCGCGGCCAGGTCAATCCGAGTGGCGACCCCGGACCGCCCATCCGGATCAGGGTCGAACAGGGGATGTCCGTCGACGAGATCGGCAGCCTGCTGGAGGACAAGGGGATCATCAAGAGCGCCAGCGTCTGGCGGTACTACGCGCGCCTCAACGGCGCCGATTCGATTCAGGCCGGGGACTACACGATCCGCCAGGGCGAGAGCATGGGCGAGGTCATCAAGATCCTCGAAGGCGGGGCCGAGGTCGAGCAAGGGATCCCGCTCACGATCCCTGAAGGCCTCACGCTGAAGGAGATCGCGGCCAAGGTGGCCGAGCTCCCCGGCCGGTCGGCCGACGCCTTCCTCCGAGCGGCAGAAAGCGGCACGGTCCGTTCCCAGTACCAGCCCGCAAACTCGAACAACCTGGAAGGGCTGATCCTCCCCGAGACGTACTTCCTCGGGAAGGACGACGATGAGACGGCCATCCTTCGCCGGATGGTCGAGACGTTCGATCAGGCGGCCACCGAGCTCGGGCTGGTCACGGGTGCCGCCCGCAACCGGGTCACTCCCTACGAGGTCGTGATCATCGCCTCCATGGTGGAGCGAGAGGCCCGGCTACCTGAGGAGCGGGGGCAGATCTCGCGGGTGATCTACAACCGTCTGGCCAACGACATGCGTCTCCAGATCGACGCCACCGTCCTGTACGCCCTCGGCGAGCGGAAGAACGTCGTCCTGTTCTCCGACCTCGAGGTGAACTCGCCGTACAACACCTACAAGGTCGACGGACTGCCCCCCGGGCCGATCGCCTCACCCGGGCGGAAGGCGCTGGAAGCGGCGATCTCGCCCGCGCCCGGTCCGTGGCTCTACTACGTCCTGATCGAGGAGAACGGCAAGCACGCCTTCGCCACGACCAACGAGGAGTTCGCCCGCAACCTGGCCGAGGCTCGCCGCAAGGGTCTGGCGGGGTGAGGCGGCGCTGACGCCCGAGCTTCCCGCTCCGGGAGCCGCTCGGGCCCCGGAGCTAACGCCCGGCGCGCACACCCGGCTGGCGGCGGTCATCGGCCATCCCGTGCGCCACTCGCCGTCACCCGCGATGCACAACGCCGCCTTCCGGGCACTGGGGCTGGACTGGGTATACCTCGCCTTCGACGTCGAGCCGGGTGAGGTCGGCGCGGCCCTCGGGGGGATGCGGGCGCTGGGTATCCAAGGCCTGTCCGTCACGCTCCCGCACAAGGAGGACGCGGCGGCCCATGTGGATCGGCTCTCGCCCCTGGCCCAGGCGGTCGGTGCGGTCAACGCCGTCGTGTGGGAGCCCGGAGGGGTGCTGCGGGGAGAGAACACTGACGGGCCCGGGTTTCTCCGCGCCCTCCGGGACGACGAGGGGTTCGACCCGGCCAACCGCCGCTGCCTCGTGGTGGGCGCCGGGGGGGCAGCCCGGGCCGTGGTCAAGGTGCTAGCTGACGCTGGCGCCACCGAGGTGATCGTGGTCAACCGCACGCCCGAGCGGGGCCGCGCCGTCGCCGCCCTGGCCGGGGGATGCGGGCGGGTCGGGGTGGCGGCGGAGGCCGGTGAGGCCGACCTGGTCGTGAACGCCACCCCGATCGGCATGGCCGGAACCGCCCACGCCGGCGAGCTGCCGGTCGACCCCGTGAATCTGGGCCCGGGGCAGCTGGTCGTGGATCTCGTGCCCAACCCCGCGATCACGCCGCTGGTCGAAGCCGCTCGCCGGCAGGGAGCCGTGGCCGCGAACGGGTTGGGCATGGTCGTCCACCAAGCGGCGCTCGCCTTCCGGCTCTGGACGGGCGAGGACCCCCCGATGGAGGTCATGTCCGCTGCTGCCGTTCGCCACCTCGGCCGTCGGGGATCGTCCTGAGCGTCCTGGGTGTGGCCGGGTGCGCCGCGCTCGGCCTGGCCGTCGGCCTGTTCCTGAACGTGCTCATCGACCGCGTGCCCCCCAAGCAGGCGCTCTTCCCGCCGCGCTTCCGCTGCCCGCGCTGCCCGGAGGAGGTCACCGACGCCCCGGGCCTGCCCCTCGGCCGGTGGCTGCGCCCGGGTGGGCGGTGCCCGGTCTGTGGGCACTCCCTTCCTCTCCGGTACCTGCTCGTCCCGGTGGCCAATGCCTTGCTCTTCTGGGCCGCCGCCGTTCGCATCGGCCCGGACTGGGCCCTGCCCGCCTACCTCGTGTTCTTCGCCGCCCTCCTGGCCATCAGCGTCATCGACTTCCAGCTGCAGATCATCCCCAACCGCATCGTCTATCCGGCCATCTTCGCCTCGATCCCCCTGCTGGCCCTGGCCGCGCTGGCCGAGCACGACTTCTCCCGCCTGGGCCGCGCCCTCGCCGGCGCGGCCCTGGCGTGGCTCGGGCTGCTGCTCATCCACCTCATCTCGCCCAGCGGCATGGGGTTCGGCGACGTCCGCCTCGCCTTCTTGCTCGGCCTGTTCCTCGGGTGGCTGAGCTACAGCCACGTTGTCAGCGGCCTGTTCCTTGGTTTCCTGCTGGGGGCGGTGATCGGCGTGATCCTGGTCGTCCTGCGCCTGCGCTCCCGCAGCGACCACGTCCCCTTCGGCCCGTTCCTGGCCGCCGGTTCCGCGCTGGCCGTGCTGGTCGGAGACCCGGTCATTCGCGTGTGGCTGGGGACCTGAGCGACAGAAACCCAGCCTGGGCTGGGAAGGGCTCGCCGGTACAGTGCAGTCGTGCTCTCCTTCCACACCGCCGGCGAGTCGCACGGCCGCGCCCTGGTGGCGTTGGTGGAGGGACTGCCGGCCGGGCTGCCGCTGAGGGTCGAGGAGATCCAGGGCGAGCTGGTCCGGCGCCGGCTGGGTTACGGCCGCGGTCCACGCATGCGCTTCGAGCAGGACGAGCTGACCATCCTGGGGGGTGTCCGCCACGGGCGCACCCTCGGGTCGCCGGTCGCGATCCAGATCGCCAACACCGAGTGGCCCAAGTGGGAGCAGGAGATGAGCCCCGCCCCGGGCGCGACAGACAAGCCGCTCACCCGGCCTCGCCCGGGCCACGCCGACCTCGCCGGCATGCAGAAGTACGGGTTCACCGACGCCCGTGACGTGCTGGAACGGGCCTCGGCCCGGGAGACGGCGGCCCGCGTAGCGGCGGGAACGTGCGCCAAAGCCCTGCTCGCCCAGCTGGGCGTTCGCATCGTCTCCCACGTCATCCAGATGGGACCGGTCGCGGTGAAGTCCGCAGCCCGGCCGACCCCGGCCGACCTGGAGGCGGTGGACGCCTCACCCGTGCGGTGCTTCGACCCTGAGGCCGAGGGGGCGATGATCGACGAGATCAAGGCGACGGCCAAGGTGGGGGACTCGTTGGGTGGCGTGGTCGAGGTGCTGGGCTACGGCGTGCCCGTGGGCCTCGGCAGCCACGTCTCCTGGGACCGCAAGCTCGACGGCCTGCTCGCCCAGGCGCTCATGAGCATCCATGCGGTGAAGGGGGTGGAGATCGGGGACGGCTTCGAGGTCGCCGGACGGCGCGGCTCGGAGGCTCACGACGAGATCCTCTGGGACGCCGACGAACGGGCCTACCGCCGGGGCTCTACCCGGGCCGGGGGGCTTGAGGGTGGCATCACCAACGGTGACCTGCTCGTGGCCCGGGCGGCCATGAAGCCCCTGTCCACCCTGAACCGCCCGGTCTTGCGCACCGTCGACGTCGAGACCAAGGAGGAGACGGTCTCCTTCAAGGAGCGGACGGATGTCACGGCCGTTCCCGCGATGGGCGTGGTGGCCGAGACCATGGTCGCTTTGGTGCTGGCCTCCGAGGCCCTACGGAAGTTCGGCGGCGACTCCCTGGCCGAGGTCGTTCGCAACCGCGACGGCTACCTCCGCTCCCTGGAGGAAGGCTGAGCTCACACAGCCCGGCGTGGGGGAGGGCCCCCGATGCTCGGGAGGAGGTCGGCCTGGCTGTGGGCTCGAACGCGGTCCCGGCTGCGTGCCCGAACGCCCTAGTTGGGGCCGCGCCGGCGAAGGCCACCCGTAGGGCGGCCATGAGCATCGTCCTGGTGGGGATGATGGGTGCAGGAAAGACCACCGTTGGCCGGGCCACCGCCAACCAGCTGGGCTGGGCGTTCATCGACAGTGATGCCCAGGTCGAGGCCCGGACCGGTCGCACCGTCGCCCAGATCTGGGCGGCCGAGGGGGAGGACGGCTTCCGGCGGCTGGAGGCCGAGGCTCTGGACGCGGCATTGGCCTCCACGAAGGAGCGGCCGGCCGTGGTCGCGGCCGCCGGTGGCGTCGTGCTCGACCCCCGGAACCGCGCTCTGCTCGAGCAGCATCCTCCCGTCGTCTGGCTTCGGGCCCGGCTCGAGACGCTCGCCCGGCGGGTCGGTGAGGGGACGGGGCGCCCCCTCCTGGCCGCCGATCCCCCTGCCGCCCTCGAGCGCTTGATGGCCGTTCGCTACCCGCTGTACGAGCAGGTGGCGGATTCCGTGGTCGACGTCGACGAGCTCGCTCCTGCGGAGATCGTGGAGCGGGTCTTGGAGGCGGCGGGCCGGTGATCACCGTCCCTGTCCGCCTCGGCGCCCGGTCCTACGACGTGCTCGTCGGGCGTGGTGCGCGCCACCGACTGCTGGAGGTCCTTCCCGGTCAAGCGGCCCGGGCGGCCATCGTGACCCAGGACTCCGTTGGCGTGCCGGTCGACACCGGGGTTCAGCAGAAGACGTTCTTAATCGACGAGGGTGAAGAGGCGAAGTGCCTGGAAACGGTGGAGGAGCTCTGCCGTGGTTTCGCTCGGTTCGGCCTCACCCGGCGCGACGTCGTCGTGGCCGTGGGCGGCGGTGTGGTCACCGACGTCACCGGGTTCACCGCTGCCGTCTACCACCGGGGGGTCCCGGTGGTGCACGTGGCCACGACCCTCCTGGCCCAGGTCGACGCCGCCATCGGCGGCAAGACCGGCGTCAACCTGCCCGAGGGCAAGAACCTGGTCGGCGCCTTCTGGCAGCCGGCGGCCGTCCTCTGCGACACCGAGGTCCTGGAGACCCTGCCCCCCCGGGAGTACCGCAGCGGCTTGGGCGAGCTCGCCAAGTACCACTTCCTCGACGACCGGGGCGACCTGGCCGACCTGGCCCTCGACGAGAAGGTGGCCCGGTGCGTGGAGATCAAGGCGGCGGTCGTGGAGGCGGACGAACGGGAGGAGACGGGCCTGCGGGCAACCCTCAACTACGGCCACACGCTGGCCCACGCCCTCGAGACGGCGGGCCACTACGACCTGCGCCACGGTGAGGCGGTCGCCGTCGGGCTGTGCTTCGCCGCCCGTCTGGGCCGGCGCCTCGGCCGGATCGACGACGAGCGGGTCAACGAGCACGACAAGGTCGTCCTTGACTACGGCCTCCCCACAACCATCCCCCCCGGTCACGACCCCACCGAGCTCGTGGCCCTCATGGCTCGGGACAAGAAGGCGGTCACCGGCTTCACCTTCGTCCTGGACGGGCCCCGGGGGGTGGAGGTGGTGAGCGGCGTCGACCGCAGCGACGTGGAGGCCACCCTGGCCGAGGTCGGCGACGTCGCCCAGGTGAGCGAATGACCGCGTCTGCGGGCGCCCCGGTCGTCCTCCTTCTGTCCGGCCCCAATCTCAACCTCCTCGGCAACCGGGAGCCGCAGTTCTACGGGTCCGACGCGCTCCAGGATCACGTCACCCGTGCCCGCCAGGTGGCCGAGAAACACGGCCTGTCCCTCGAACACCTCCAGTCCAACGCCGAAGCGGACCTGGTTGAAGCGGTCCACGCCGCCCGGGGGCGGGCTGCCGCCATCGTGGTCAACGCCGGCGCCCTTTCCCACTACGGCTGGTCGCTGCACGACGCACTGGCCACCTTCGAGGGCCCCGTCATCGAGCTCCACCTGTCCAACCCCGACGCCCGCGAACCGTGGCGGCGCACGTCGGTGGTGACTCCGGTCGCCACAGGTACGATCTCAGGGCTACGAGGCCACGGCTACGAGCTCGCCGTGGAGGCCGTGGCCCGCCTGCTGGAGGACGCCCGATGACACCCATGGAGACCGCCGCTCGCATCCCGCGCCTGCGCGAGCGGTTGGCCGAGATCGACTGCGACGCCATGCTCGTCACGCGCATGGTGAACGTCCGTTACCTCACCGGCTTCACCGGCTCCGCCGCCCTTGTCCTCGTCCTGCCCGATGAGGTGGTGTTCGTGACCGACGGCCGCTACCGGGACCAGTCGGCCGAGGAGCTGGCGGCAGCCTCGGTCGATGCTCGAATCGGCATCGGGCTCACGTTGACCGCCCAGCGCGAGCAGCTCCAGGAGGCGGTCCGGAACGTCTCCCGGCTTGGTCTGGAGGCCGAGTCGGTCACGTGGGGCCAGCAGCGGCGGTTCGCCGGGGAGTGGTTCCCGGAGTTGGAACTGGTTCCGACCGAGGGCCTGGTGGAAGACCTGCGCCGGGTGAAGGACGCAGGCGAGGTCGAGCGCATGGCCGCCGCCGCGGCGGCTGCCGATGCCGCCCTGGCCGCCGTCCGCCACCGCTTGGCCGACCGTCCCACTGAGCAGGAGGTGGCCCTCGACCTCGACTTCGAGATGCGTCGCCACGGCGCCTCGGGTTCGTCCTTCGACACCATCGTCGCATCCGGGCCCAACGGGGCCAAACCCCATCACCGCCCCAGTTCTCGCCGCATCGAGCCGGGCGAGCTAGTCGTCATCGACTTCGGTGCCGTGGTCGACGGCTACTGCTCGGACATGACCCGCACCGTGTGCGTGGGCGAGCCGGCCACGGACACCGCCAGGCGTATGGTCGACGTCGTCGGCGAGAGCCAGCGGGCAGGAGTGGCCGCCGTCCGAGCCGGGGTGGAGGCCAAGTCGGTGGACGAGACCTGCCGGGCACTCATCGCCGAGGCGGGCTGGGCCGACGCCTTCCTCCACGGCACGGGCCACGGCGTGGGGCTCGAGATCCACGAGGCGCCACGCGTGTCGTCATCCTCCTCGGACAGGCTGGTGGCGGGGCACGTCGTGACGGTGGAGCCGGGTGTCTACCTGCCTGAGCACGGCGGCGTCCGCATCGAGGACACGGTCGTGGTCGAGGACGACGGCTGCCGGGTCCTCACCAACGCCCCCAAGGAGCTCGTGATCGCGTGAACGTCTCGACCAACGACCTCAAGAACGGGATGACCCTGAGCCTCCCTGACGGGCTCTACTCGGTCGTCGAGTTCCAGCACGTCAAACCGGGCAAGGGCGGGGCCTTCGTCCGCACCAAGCTCAAGAACGTCCGTACCGGCGCCGTCCTCGAACGCACCTACCGGGCGGACGAGAAGCTGGAGCAGGCCGTCATCGACAAGCGGGAGATGCAGTACCTCTACCGCGAGGGCGACCACTTCGTGTTCATGGACAACACGTCCTACGAGCAGATGATGGTCGAGGGGGTCACCCTGGGTGTCGCCGTGCACTTCCTCAAGGAGGGCGACGGCTTGATCGTGCAGATGCACGACGGCGAGGTGGTCGGCCTCGACCTCCCGGCCGCGGTGGAGCTCTCCGTCGCCGAGACCGAGCCCGGCGTGCAGGGCGACCGCGTATCCGGGGCGCGCAAACCGGCCACCCTCGAGACGGGCTTGGTCGTCCAGGTTCCTCTGTTCGTGAACCCCGGTGATCGGATCAAGGTCGACACCCGCTCCGGCGAATATCTCACCCGCGTGTGAGATGAGCAGCGGTTCGCGCCCGGGCCAGGCACCGGCCGTCGTTCCCAGCCGTCGCCAGGCGCGCGAACGTGCCCTTTCCCTGCTTTACGAGGCGGAGGCGAAGGGCGTGCCCCCCTCAGAGGTGCTGGCCTCGCTGCCTCTGGAGCCCGCTCCCTTCGCCGCTGACCTCGTGGTCGGCGTAGGGGAGCACGGCGAGCAGGTGGACGGGTACATCCGCCGTTTCGCCAAGGGCTGGGCTCTCGAACGGATGCCGGCGATCGACCGGGCCCTGCTCCGCATCGGCGTGTTCGAGCTGCTCCACCGACCCGACGTCCCGACCGGCGCCATCCTCTCGGAGGCGGTCGAGCTGGCCAGCCGCTACTCCACGGAGGAGTCGGGGCGGTTCGTCAACGGCGTCCTCGCCCACATCGCCCGCGAGGTGCGACCCACGGCCGAGCCAGCACGGGACTGACTGTGTTGTTTCCCCGGCGGGTCCCTAAGCCCGCCTCCTCCCCGAAGATGGGGCCCCTGCCCCATCCGGCGCCGTACGCGCGGCGGCTGCTGGTCGTGGTCGCCCTCCTCTTGGCCATGGGCACGGGCGCGCCGGCCGGTTCCGCTGCTGCGTCCCAGGGCTTCGAGCGCATCGAGTCCTTCGACTCCACCGTTGCCGTACAACGTGACGGCGACCTCCTCGTGAGCGAGCGCATCCGCTACGACTTCGGAGGGGACGAGCGCCATGGGATCTTCCGCGAGATCCCCGTCCGCTTCGACTACGAGCCGGACAACGCCTACGAGCGCCTGACGCCGATCGAGGACATCTCGGTCGACGCCGGTCCGGGCACTCCCAGCGACGTGAGTGTCGAGGAGAGCGGGAGGCTGACGCGGATCCGCATCGGTGACCCTGACCGGACGATCTCGGGGGTGCACGACTACACCATCAGGTATCGGGTCCGGGGCGCGTTGAACGCGTTCGAGGACCACGACGAGCTCTTCTGGAACGCGACCGGCAACGACTGGCTGGTGCCGATCTCGGCCGTGACCGCCACCGTGGAGATGCCCGGGCCGGTCAGCCAGGTGGCGTGTTACGCCGGGCCCAGGGGGAGCCGGCTGCCCTGCCGTTCCGCGGCCAACGAGGGCACGCGGGCCCGCTTCACCCACGGTTTCCTCTCCTCGCAAGAGGGTGCGACCATCGTGGTCGCCGTCGAGAAGGGTGTGCTCGACGTGCCCCCGCCGATCCTCGACGAGCGCTGGAGCTTCGCCAAAGCCTTCTCGATCACGCCCGCCACCGTTGTGCTGTCTGTCGGCCTCCTGGCCGCCATCCTGTTCGGCCTCATGCGCCTCGTCTGGGTACGTGGCCGGGACGTTCGCTACGCCGGGTCTCCCGTGGACGTCGCCTTCGGCAGCGACTCGGGCAAGGAGGAGGCTGTCCCCCTGTTCGACAAGCCCCTCGACCCCGTCGAGTACGTCCCCCCGGACAACGTCCGGCCGGGCGAGGTCGGTACGCTGGTGGACGAGGTGGCGAATCCGCTGGACGTGACGGCCACCATCATCGACCTGGCCGTGCGTGGCTTCCTGCGGATCGAAGAGATTCCGGAGAAGGGCTGGTTCGGAAAGCCGGACTGGAAGCTCATCCGGCAGCCCAACGACGTCGACCTGCTGCGGTACGAGCGGCTGCTCCTCGACGGCCTGTTCGAGGACGGTGACGAGATCCGGCTCTCCAACCTCAAGCGCAAGTTCGCGCCCCGCCTTCGGAAGGTCCAGGACGCCCTGTACGACCAGGTCGTCTCGGCTAGGTGGTTCGCCACCCGCCCTGACCACGTGCGGGTGAAGTGGCGGGTGGTGGGGGTGATCGCCGTCGTGCTCGCCGTGGGCGCAGCCATTCTGCTGGCCGCGGTCACCACGTTCGGCCTGGTCGGCATCCCCCTTGTGGCCGGTGCGCTCGGCCTGCTGGGCCTCGCCGGCCGTCTGCCCCGCCGAACGGCCAAGGGCTGGGCCGCCCTCCGGCGGGTGAGCGGGTTCCGCCGGTTCATCGAGGAGAGCGAGATGGAGCGGGCTCGGTTCGCCGAGCGGGCCCACCTGTTCACGGAGTACCTCCCCTATGCCGTGGTGTTCGGCGCCACAGAGAAGTGGGCCAGAGCCTTCGCCGGCCTCGAGGACGAGATCGCCCAGAGCACCACCTCGTGGTACGTCTCGTCCCACGCGTTCTCGATGAACGACTTCGGCGAGTCGATGGACAGCTTCGCGGTGACGACGGCAGGCACCATCGTGGCGACCGCTGCCTCCTCGGGGAGCAGCGGCTTCGGTGGGGGAGGCTCGTCGGGCGGCGGCTTCGGCGGCGGCGGTGGGGGCTCCTGGTAGTCCTTCCTTGGCAGGGGTTTGCGGCCCGCGGCTCGGCGGGTAGGGCGGCCATGGTTGAGCCCCGGCCAGGGGCCACGTCGGTCGGAGAGGTCCTCGGGGAGGAGCCGTGTTCGTCTGGTACAAGCGCTCGGGGCAGCGCCCGCGCGTCCGCTTCTTCTGGTGGCCCCTTCTCGCGTCGCTCGTCCTGTCCGTCGTGCTCACGATCATCCGCAACGCCGCCATCCGATGACCTAGTCTCCGGCTGCGAATACGAAGGCGGAGAGACAGGTCGAGGCGTTTCCCACGGCGGAGGCGTGGGAAGCGTGGCTCGACGAGCACCACCAGAGCTCGCCCCGCATCTGGCTGAAGTTCGCCAAGAAGGGGTCGGGCATCGAGAGCGTGACCTTCCCCGAGGCCCTCGAAGTCGCGCTGTGTTTCGGGTGGATTGATGGTCAGCGAGACCGCCTGGACGAGCAGTGGTTCCTGCAGCGGTTCACCCCCCGCCGCCCCAAGAGCAAGTGGTCGAAGATCAATCGAGCGAAGGCCACGGCCCTCATCGAGAGCGGGAGGATGAGGCCGGCCGGGCTGGAGGCGGTCGAGCGAGCCAAGGCCGACGGCCGTTGGGATGCGGCCTACGACCCGCCCAGCCAGCTCACCGTCCCCGAAGACCTGGCCGCCGCCCTCGCTCAAAACGAGGCGGCGGAGGCCTTCTTCCGGACGCTGGACCGGACCAACCGCTACGCGCTCCTCTACCGGATCCACGATGCCAAGCGACCCGAGACGCGCGCCCGGCGCATCGAGCAGTTCGTGGCCATGCTCGTCGAGGGCAAGAAGCCGTACCCCTAGCCTCCGGAGGCGGGGTCACGGCGGCACGCTTGATCTCGCGCCGCCACCCACCCCGAGCAGTCCCGCCGCCCGGTCGCGCTCGGTCTTGGCCTGGTGGTGGGGCCAGCAGCGGGGCTTGAGGTTGGCGTAGGAGGTGGGGCCGCCGTTGGCCACCGGATCGACGTGGTCCCACTCCAGCCCGTAGCGGCGGTCGCAGCCCTCCTCGGCGCAGGCCACCCCGTCGAGGGCGGGCAGGGGGCCCAGCTCGAGCGCGGTGCGCAGCTCGGCGGGGATGTGGCGGCCGAAGTGGGCCACCGTGTGGATCTGGGTGCCGTCGGCGAGGACGGCTTTGAGGAAGGCGTCGTGGGCCAGCTCCCGCACCACCGAGACCGCCAACGGGCCACCACCGACGATGTGGCTGAGCTCCCCAGGCCGGGCCTCGCCCCGGCGGTAGGCGGCCAGGTCGCAGACGATGACCATCTCGGTGCCCTTGGCCTTTGCCCTCGCGCTGCCATCGAGGAGGTTCAGCAAGGCGTCGGCGGCGTGGGCCGCCCGGGGCTCGGCTTCGCCCTCCCGGCGGGCCCGGCGGATGAGCCGGTCGGTCTCGGCCTCGAGGCGGTTCACCACCCCGATGCCCCGGTCGGGGGCCAGCTCGGCCCGCAGGCAGACCATGCCCTCGGCGTTGCGCCAGTGGCGCAGGGCCCGGGCCCGGCACTGGCGGCGGTACAGCTCCTCGCCCTCGAGCGCCTCCAGCCGCCGGCGGCGGGCCTCGTCGCCCAGGGCGGCCAGGCTCGAGCGGCGGGCCAAGGCCACCAGCTCGGCCTCCGAGCCGGGGACCGCCGCCTCGGTCTCGGCGATGAGACGGGCCTGGTCGAGCGACAGCTCCCCGCAGACGACCGCCTCCCTCGTCGCCGAGTAGCGCTCGAGGGCCGAGGCCGTCTCGAGGGCCGAGCGGGCCGCCGCC
>JALZEC010000073.1 GCA_030862235.1 Actinomycetota bacterium
TGAGCGTCAGCGTCAGGCCGCTACCGGGCGCCCGGAGGCGAGTCCGGCGGAAGCCGTCACCTTCGATCTCCGCGTCGATCTCGAAGCCGAGCGTGTGGCGGTACCACTCGGCGCTCTTGCCGAGGTCCGAGACGCTCAGGCTCACGTGGTGATATCCCTGAACCTCTGTCATGTCCGTGTTCCTTTCGGGTCGCGATGTTTTAGTTGTAAAGCGGGCCGTTGCACATGGATTGCGTACCGCTCTACCGGACAGGTCGGTTGCGAAAGGCGAAAGCCTGCAGCATCGACACCAGGCCGTTGACGAGAAAGCTGAACAGACCGGCCACCAAGATCAGTCCGAACACCTGGCCCGCGAGATAACTCCGCTGAGCATTGGCGATCAGGGCGCCCACGCCGTCGACCCTGGTCACGATCTCGACGAGCAGTGTGATGACGAGTGCCACGGGCGCGGCCACCCGCACGCCGAGAAAGATGGACGGCATCAACGCCGGCAGGACGCACTTGCGGGAGCGCTCGACGGGGCTGAGGCGCAGCGACCTCGCCATGTCGAGGAGCACGGGATCGAGCGAGCGAACGCCAGTACGGGTGTTGAGCAGGACCGACCAGATGGCCGCGAAAGTGACGACGGCGACCTTCATCTTCGTGTCGTAGCCGATCAGCAGCGCGGCGATGGGCACGACCGCGGCCGGAGGCATGGCCCGGGCGAATTCCAGGGTCGGCCCGAGGGCGCGGTCGGCCTTCGCGGACGCGCCTACGACGAGCCCCAGAAGCGTTCCGAGCACGGTGGCGACGCCCAGCGCGATGGCGAAGGTGGAAAGGGTCTGGACGGCGGCGGGCCACAACCTCCCGTTGCTCCACAGGTCGCGGAGCCCGTCGATCCAGGTGGAGGGCGGTGGGAAGTACGGCGAGTCCTCGGAGCCCAGTAGCTGCCAGATCAGCAGCAAGGCGGCCAGCGGGAGGAGACCGCGCAGCGGGGGAAACGCAGAGGCTCGCCCGGCCTGTGCGTCTCGTGGGCGCTTGCGGACACTGGCCGGGCGGACGTCCCCCGCGCCGGCGGTCTCCTGGGGGACCGGAGCCTGAATCGCCGCCATCAGGCCACGTTCCCGCGACCAGCCGCGAGCGCCGGGAACGCCCGCGCCGAAACGTAGCGAAGGCCAGTGTTGAGCACGACGCCCAGGACACCGATCGTGACGACGTAGGCGAACATCTGCTCCGGTTGCAGGGCCTGCTGAGCACGCACGAGGGCGTTGCCCAGTCCGCTCGGGTTCCCGATCATCTCGGCGACCACCGCCAGGACGAGTGATAGCGACATAGCCAGGCGCAGGCCAACGATGATCGAGGGCATGGCCGAGGGCAGGATCAGCTTTCGGACCGTGGTGAGCTTGGACATCCGCAGCATCCGCCCCACGTCGAGCAGCTCGGGGCGGAGGTTGCGCACTCCATCGATCGTGTTGACCAGCACCGTCCATGCCCCGGCATAGACGATCACCACGAGCTCCATCCGCAGCGAGAACCCGAACACCAGCAGCGACACCGGCACGAGCGAGATGGGCGGGATGGCTCGGATGATCTCGACGCTGGCCATCGAGTACCGCCACGCCGTGTTCGAGAGGCCCAGCCACACCCCGAGGGCGATGCCGAGAAGGCCGGCGATCACCCAGCCAAGGAGTGCCGAGCGGAGCGTGTGCACGACCGGGGCGAAAAGGTCACCGGAAGAGATGACGGAACCGAGGGCCTCGGCGATACCCGACGGGGCGGGGAGGAAATCGAACTCCACTGCCCCCGACCCCACGAGGAGCTCCCACAGCCCGAGGAGGGCGGCCATGGTGGCCAGTCCGAGGACGTTGACGCGCTTCGTCCAGGTGGCGCCCCTAGCCATGGTCACCGACGATCTCGTCGTAGACCAGGCGGCGAAGACGGTGGAACTCGGGAAGCTCCTTGGTCGCCAGCTGGTCGCGTGGACGGGGCAGCTCGACTGGGATCACGCGAGTGATCGTCGCCGGACTACCCCCGAGGATCAGGATGCGGTCGCTGAGGTAGACCGCCTCGTCGATGTCATGGCTGACAAAGACGACCGTCGGCTTTCGCTGCTGGTGGACTCGCTGCAGCTCGTCCTGCAGGGACGCCTTGGTCATGGCGTCGAGGGCCCCGAACGGCTCGTCCATGAGCAGCACGCACGCATCCATGGCCAGCCCCCGGGCCAGCTGCACTCGCTGCTGCATCCCCCCCGACAGCCGCCATGGGTAGTCCTTGGCTCGATCCGCCAGCCCGACCATCTTCAGGGCGTCCACAACCCGGCGACGGATCTCGTCCTTGGACGACACCCTTCCCTCGAGCCCCAAAGCCACGTTCTTCTCGATCGTGCGCCACGGCAGGAGCGATGCGGCATAGTTCTGGAAGATGAAAACGGCTTCCTTCGGAGGCCCGTCCAGTAGCTCGCCTCGGAAGCGGACCTCCGAGCCGGGTGCGGGCTCGATAAGGCCGTCGAGAACTCGGAGCAGCGTCGTCTTGCCCGTGCCCGAGCGGCCCATGACCGAGACGAACTCGCCTTCCCGAAGGTCCGCAGTGACCCCCTCGAGGATTCGCCGCGGACCTTCGGCGGAGTCAAGCTCGACGCTGAGGTTCCGGCATTGGCAGACGACCGAGCCCGTCGCCGGAGCTCTCGCTTCGGCTTGCTGCCCGTCCGTGGCCATGGTCACCGGCCCGACGTGAGGACCAGCTTGTTGGGATCGACGTTGCCGCCGAACTGCCCGATGTCCTTCAGCACCTGGACCCACCGACCGAGGTCCTGGGTGCGGATGTCGAAGTTGTAGGTGGGCAGGGCGACCGAGTTGGCCACCGGTGCCGCCATACCCGTATAGCCCTGCAGGACGTTACGAGCCTCGGTGTTGTTCTGCTCGATGAACGCCTGCGCTTCCTTCAGCGACTGGACGAACCGGTCGATGGCTGGACGGTTCTGGCGCGCCCACGAGCCTTGCGCCATCCAGAAGTTCGTGGCGAGGGGATCCGCGATGGGCGAGAACGGGTCGCCGATTGAGGTGAAGCCGTCGCGCTTCAGGTTGGTCGCGAAGGGCTCCAGCGCCTCGACCGCGTCCAGGCGCCCGGCCTTGAGCTGGTCGGGGAGGTTCGGCGATGGTGCTTCGACACCCCTGATCGAGTCCGGGTTCACGCCCTTCTGCTTGGCTGCCCACAGGACGCCGGCGTGGATGACGCCGCTGAGGGTGGGGGTGCCGATCGTCTTGTCTCTGAGCTGGGCGACGTCGGTGATGCCGGAGTCGGCCGGGACGATGATCTGGACGAAGGGGTTTGCCTTCGAGCTGATGGTGTTGCCCGCGATCTGGACCACGTCGAGCCCTGCACCTCCGGCGCGGATCAGATCGGTGGCCGTGCCCAACGAGATGTCGAACTGGCGGCCCAGGGTGGCGGGAATGTCCGAGATGTTCGCCGCTTGCTCCAGGGTGACGTCGAGGTTGTTGCGCTCGAAGATCCCCTTCTCCTTGGCCACGTGGAGGGGGAGGACGGTCGTGGCCGGCACGAACGAGACACGGAGCTTGGCTGGGCCGGCTGCCGTGGTATCTGCGCCCTGCGACCCTGAGGAGGTCTCGTTGCCGTCGCCGCCGCACGCGACGGTGACGAGCGCCAGCATTACGATTGAGGCGAGCACCGGCGCACGACGGGATTTGAAGAGAAACAAGCGCTTCATCCGATTTCCTTTCTGCACGTCAACGTTCTGACGCTTGATGTTCTAGGAGCCGTCGTTGCACGGCCGTTGCGCGGCTGGCGCCGGGCGCGGAGCGCACGCGCGCCAAGGAGGTCGAAAGACGTGCTGCTGCGCGCATACGCCTCATCTCTCTCTCCCGTAGCAGGACGAGACCCCCGCGACCAGGCGCCTACCCGATTGAATTGCGACAGAAACCGCGATCGGCGGTCCTTCGATTGCACAAGGTCGTGAGAGTCCGCAGCGGCCTAGCCCCACATAGGTGCACTGGACAGCTACTAGCGGACACGGTCACACGCACCTTCGACCAGTTGCACCCTGCGTGCAGCTCATTAGGGGGTCGAGCTATCCGAGCGAGTCGATCTTCCACCCGTCGTCGGTCTTCAGCAGGACGACCTGGGCACCAGGGGCACGGGGGAACAGCCGGGACTCCCCCTGGTACTCGAGCTCGATGTCCTCGCGAGCGATCGTCGCCCGGTCGCCGTCCACGGAGACGCGCTTCACGTCAGCGCTCTTGAGCGCCTCTTTCTCGTCGGCCGCGAACAGCCCGCTGAGGGTCTCGACCGCCTCCGGACAAGACGCCTCGGTCTGGGCCAGGGCGCCGACCGTGGCCACATACCGCACGGCGTTACCCGTAAGCACCCTGCACGCTTCATCGCCCCTGCCGTCTGCCGCGTCAGCAAGGAAGGTCGTCAGCACGCTCTCGACCTCGGCTTCTTCTGAGTCCCTCTCTGTGCACCCGCTAGCGGCGAGCATCCCTACGGCCAGGACGACGGCGAGCGCGCCCCGCCGGGTTCGGCCCGGCCCGGGGGCTCGGGTTCCAGCGTCCGACACAGCTCTCTCCTTTCCCGATACCTCCTTCACCTTGGGGGGTTTCTCCAACACCGAAAGTGACAAACCTCGGACAGTCCGGGCAGGAAAGTGAGGGTATGCCGAAGCTGGCACCGACCTGACAGTCGAACAAAGAAGAGGGCTCCACTCGTCATAACGGGAGCAGAGCTGTTCGACGCACTCGGTGGTAGACCTAGCTCATGGGACAGCGCAAGAAACTCATCTTCGTCTCCGCGGCGGACCCTCGGAGCGACCCCGAGCCCATTCGCCGGGCGTATCTCTGGGCGACGACCGCGGCCAAGGAGGGTCTCGAGGCCGAGGTCCGTCTCGTCGGCGAGGCGGTGCGGGTTGCCCACCCGGGCGAGATCAAGGACTTCGAGCGGATCGATGCCCTGCGCCAGGGGATCCTCGCCGGGGCGAGTGGCAACTTCCTCGTCTCGCTATGACCGGGTTGTGCCGACGCCCGTGAGGTGTCAGACGAGGACATGGTCTCGATCGGAGGCTTCCGCCGTCCGCTCGGAGAAGTCCTCCGGGAACTTGCTGAGGGGACGTCGGTGGTGGTCCCGTTCGATTGAGCCGGAGGCCTCGAGGAATAGCAGCACCGCCTTCCTCGTACTCGGGGTGCCTCGCAGGTCCATCCGTTTGAGGGCGAGGACACTCCTTGACCTTGCCGACGGTCGGCGGAGTCAGTGCTCAGCGAAGAGAGCTGTCGCGGGATGACCGTGCTCCTCGGCGACTGCCGCGAGCACGGTCTCGGCGCGGGCGAGGAGCGACTGCAGCTCCGAGGCTCGCTCGATCTCGGAATGGCTGGCGAACTGCGGGTCGACGGAAGCGCAGAGCGACCGGACGTCGTGCTCGGGCTGGTCACGGTCGGCACTCGGAGCGCCGCGTCGTCGACCGCCGACAAAATCGCGCTCCAGATCGTCGAGCAGACGGGCGAGGATGAGCTCGAAGACGTCAGCGTACGTTGGTGCATGAGGAACGGCACCAGGGTTGGCGCAGCGCAGCGCGACGACCAGGAGGGCGACACCGCGTATCAGTGAGCTGAGGGGTCTCTCATCGTCCCCGGACTCGAAGAAGTAGAGGACGGGGAACCGCCTCAGGTGTTCGTGGCACTCGGTCATCCCGCGCGCCAGCGTCGGCAGCGCCGAGGGGCCCGACTCCCGGACCATTCGGACGGCTCCCGAAAGCTCGAGCACGCCGTAGTCCGCGAGCTGCAGCCCTGTGCTTCGAAGTTCGGTGGTCAGCGGGTAGACCGACAGCACGTAGGCGATCGACGCAGACAGCGCGCCGAACCCGCTCGCCGCCTCGACCACCATCGTCAGCCGCAAGAGGTCCCCCGTCGCCACCACGTCACCAAAGCCGACCGTGGTCACCGTGACTCCACTCACGTAGAGAGCCTCCACAAGTCCGGGGCCGTCAAACGGAGTGTTCGGATCGAAGCTGAAGGCGTCGATGAAGGGCAGGTAGACGAAGGCGAAGGCGATCCACAAAACCAAGACCCACGCCAGCACGTTGCCGGCGACCGCGAGTGGTCCGGCGTAGCTGAGAGCGCGTCCCCCGAGGGCACGCAGGGACAACGCTCGGATGACGATCCAGGTGACGCGGTTGGCGAGGTAGCTGAGAGGTCCCCGCGCCGTGGGATGCAGGAGGGTGATCGTGACGTCCCAGGCGACGAGCAGCGCGAGCCCCGCACCGAGCACCGGACTTACGACGTCCAGCATGATCCAGCCCTACCTCGGCAGCCAGGGGGAAAGGAACACGACGACGTAATCCTGCCCTGGGATCGGAGTGACGGCTCACAGCGCTCGCCGGCCTCGAGGATTAGCGCGGCGCGGCGTCCAGGAACCGAGCGGCGATCGGCGCCGCCACGCGGCCTCCAGCCGAGCCGCCTTCCACCAGGATGGCGAAGGCCAGCGAGGAGCGGTAGCCAATGAACCAGGCGTGGGTCGGAGGCGGGTTCCCGGCGCCGAACTCGGCCGTTCCGGTCTTGCCCGCGATCTCTTGTCCCGGGCGGGCTGCAGCCAACCCGGTGCCCTCCCTGACAACGTCGGTCATGAGCCGGCGAAGGGTGGAGGTCACGGTGGCCTCAAGGGCGGATGGCTCCGCCGTCGTCCGTCCTGGTTCCAGGCGGGGCGGGCGCCAGCCGCCTACAGCGACCGCGGCAGCCACCGTCGCCATGTGGATAGGGCTGGCGAGGACGCGCCCCTGGCCGATCGAGGCCGCCGCGTGTTCGACCGGATCGGCCGGCAAAGGGAACTGCCCGCCCCCCACCGGCAGTCCCAGGTCGTAGGAGCGTCCGAATCCGAACGAGGACGCCGCATTGGCGAGGGCCTGGCCGCTCAGTCGCGACGAGAGGCTCACGAACGCCGTGTTGCACGACTGGCTGAACGCGGTCGAGAACGGGATCGAGCCGAGGGCCCCGCTCTCGAAGTTGACGAAGGTCCGGCCTCCCACGGATGTCTGGCCCGGACAGCCAACCGTGTCCGTCGGCTGCACGCCGGAGGTCAGAAGGGCTGCGGAGGTGACGACCTTGAACGTCGAACCCGGGGGGTACTGGCCGGCGAGGGCTCGGTTGAACTGGCCGAGGGGGCGGCTCACCACGGCCCGGACGTCGGCCGTGGTGCTGTCGACGGCCACGAGGGCAGCGGGCTGTTCGACTCCGTCCAGCGCCCGCTCGGCTGCCTCCTGCACGGCGCCGTCGAGGGTCACCTGGACGGGGTGGGCAGGCGCTCCCGGAAACCGATGCAGCACGTGGACGACAGAGTCGCTGCCGGCCTCGATGACCCGGACCTCGCCCGACGGCGCCCCCGCGAGTTGACGCTCGTGAACGGCCTCGAGTCCGGAGAGGCCCACTCGGTCACCGACGACGTAGGGCGCTCCGAGTTCGTCGAGCCGCTCCGCCGTGATCTCGCCTACCGCGCCGAGCACGTGGGCGGCGAAGTCGTCGCTCGGCGCCAGACGGCCGCTTCCTCGCTGGAAGAACACGCCGGGTATGGGCTCGAGCTGCCCTCGCAGCGGAGCCAGGCGCTCGGGACGGACCTCGGTGATGGGCACGAAGAAGTCGGGGCGGACCCATGGTTGGGCGAGGGCCGCCCGGACCTGGGCTGAAGGCACCTGGAGCAGGCGCTCGAGCACGCCCTCGACCTCGGTCTGGCTCACGATCCGACCGGGCTGGAGACCGACGACGATGAGCTCCCCAGTGCTCACGAGGGGCGCGCCATCAGCGCCGACGATCGGTGCCCGCGCCGGCCACGAGCGCGTCACGTTGAGCTCTTGGCCCGAGGCCAGACTCGGGTGAAGGGTGGACGGGGACCACTCCACCACCCAACCGTCGTTCCGTGGGACGAGGCGGAGCAGGCCGTCGTAGCGCCACTCCCCGAGGCCGGCGAGCTCGAGTCGGGCGTTGAACGGGGCAACCACGTGTCCGTCCTCCCGGCGCTGGGGGCCACCCCGAAAGCGGGCCTTGGTCACTCTCAGCTGGTCCCGCATGGCCAGCAACGCCGGGCCGTGCTGGTCCGGATGATCGACGAGGGGGGCCATAGCCGGAACGTCGAACCGCTCCCACCCGGCGAGGTACGAGGCGACCTCCCGCTCGGCCAAGCCGGCTCCGTTGCGGACGATCAGCACGACGCCGATGGCGACGAGCGCGGCGACGGCGATCCCGACAACCACTGTGATCCAGCTCCTTCGGGACAAATTGCTCCTCCGCCTTGAGATTCGGCCGGCGGTCAGGCCAGGCCGGTGAACCACGGTAACGGCGAGGCCGCTGCTGCACGGCCATGGACGATGACGTGGAAGACGAGACGTGAGACCGTCACCCAGGGAGGCGCGAAGGTGAAGATGAGGAAGATGAAGAGGTGGCGTCGGCGAAGAGGACCCGCTTGATCTCTGAGCGCGATCGCTCGACAGGAGCGGAGGAGACGGGGTGGCGGGCGGCGCGGCGAGCGGTCGTTCTGGTTCTTCTGGTCGCGGTACCCCTGGTGTTCGACACCAGCGTGTGGCCCGTCTTCACCCTTCCCAAGTTCACCGTCGCCGCGCTCGGGGCGTCGATCGGTCTGGTGCTGACTGCGGCGGAATGGGGGGCACGGCGCCCGGTGGCTCCGTGGGAGACGGGGCTGTCGGGACCGGTGGCTCTCGTCGTCGGCTGGACTACGGTTTCGGCCGCCACGAGCTCCGAGCTGAGCACGAGCATCCTCGG
>JALZEC010000080.1 GCA_030862235.1 Actinomycetota bacterium
GGCTGGAGCGCACCGGCAGCGCGAGCGCGACGAGCGAGGGCCCGGATGTGAGCAACCGTCCACCCGGGCGCGGCCTCGGCCAGGGCCTCGTCGTCGTGCGGTGTAGCGAAGCGGCTCAGGGACGCGACCTGATCCCAGGACAGGCGGCCCTCTCCGTACGCGGAGGCGATCGCGGGTAGTGACTCCAGCTTCGACCCGACGTCAATCCACTCCGCTGCAGTTCGGGACGAGACGCCGAGCATGCCAACGAGCCACGGCACAACTGAGTTGGCACCGTCCTCCCGCCAACCTTCTTGCCGGTCGAACGCGCAGATGGCCTGCACCATGGTGCGGTGGGCGGCGGAGACGAGCGCGTGAAGCTGACCAATTGTTTGGGCAAGGTCCTGCTCATCGCATTCGTCAAATCTCGCCGTGGACATCGTCAGAATATTAGCACAATAACGTGGGATAGGGCAAGGGAAATTGTGCCAAATTTGCCAGGCTCTTATTTTCGCAGTACCGGGCCGGCGGTTTCCGATTATGAGTCCGCTTCGTGAGTGGGCGCGAAGTCGCCCAAGCTCCAGGTGCGACCGTGGTGAGGCCAGACGCCGGGAATGCAGGGGGAGCCATTCGTCACAATGGCGATCCGCGCAGCCGTGCTTGTGAGCCCATTTGAAGGGCTACATGTGTCTCCGTCTCGCCGCGAAAGAGGGAGGCGAATTCATCGTGATAATCAGAGCTTGCGGCCGGCGAGGGGATGTCCCTTGCGGGCGGCGGCGATGCGCTCCGATCGCAGCTCCTCGACCTCGGGTTCGTCGAGCGGCTCGAGGGGGCCGACCACCCAGCTCAGGATCAGGTCGGCGAGGGCCGGGTTCCGGGCCAGCACGGGCCCGTGCAGGTACGTCCCGACGATCCGGCCGGCGATGGCGCCTTCGGTTCCATCCCCGTGGTCGTTGCCGTGTCCGACTACCACCTTCCCCAGAGGTTGGGCGTCCGGGCCGAGGCGGGTGATGCCGGCGTGGTTCTCGTAGCCAGTGAGGGTGGGCAGGTCGAGGGACGGGTCGGGGTCCACCACCAGCTCGCCGATCCGGCGGGGGCCGGTGCCGCGGTCGGTGGACACGTCGAGCAGGCCGAGCCCGGCGTGCGGGCGGCCGCCGGGGCCGAGGAACTGACGTCCGAGGATCTGGTACCCGGCGCACACGGCGAGGACGGCCGACCCCTTGTCCATTGCCCGGGCCAGCGCCCGGCTGGCCCGCAGCTCCCGGACGGCGAGAGCCTGCGGCCCGTCCTCACCCCCGCCCAGCAGGTAGACGTCGCACGAGGTCGGGACGGGCTCGCCCGTGGTGATGTCCATCACCTGGGCCGGGATGCCGCGCCAGCGCAGCCGCTGGGCCAGGACTGTCGCGTTGCCGCCGTCGCCGTAGGTGCCGAGCAGCTCGGGGTAGAGGATGGCGATCGAGACCGGTTCGGATGTCATCGGGAGCGAGCCGGGCCCGTCCCGGCATCCCCGGACGCTAGCGCCGGCTGGAGCTGACACGATCCGGCGCCGGCTTCGCCCGTCCGAAGGGTTCGGCCTAGGCCTAGGCCGGTGGCCCCGTCCCGCCCCGTCCCGGCCCGATCCGGCCGCGAGCCAACATGGTCCGGTGGACGAACGCATCGCCGAAGCCGCCGACCTCCTCCGCTACGACCACGCCACCAAGGTGGACGTCGACGACCGGACGCTCGTCGTCACCGAGCCGGTCAAGGGCGACCCCGGCCTGACCGTGCTCCGGGTGCTGGGCGTCGCCCAGGCGGCGTCGCCGGTGGGGGCGGCCGCCCGCGGGCCCAACGGAGTGGCGGCGGGCGTGTGGCGCAACCCCGAGGTCTACGTCGCCCGCTGGCCCAGCGGGCGTCTGTGGGTTTCCGGCTACCGGCTGACCGGCACGTCCCGGCTGAGCGACTACGTGGGGGCCGAGGGGCGGGTTCCGACCCGATTCGAGACCGGCAACTGGTACGGCCGCGTGCCCGACGAGGTGAACGACGCCTTCCTGGAAGCCGGCATCCTGTTGGAGGACCCGCCGTTCCCCGTCCCTGCTCCGCCTGCTCCGGCGTCAAGGCCGCGTGCGGGAGGGACGACGCGCCCCGCCAACCAGCCGTCGGCCCGGCCCACGCCGGCTGCCC
The DNA here is from genome assembly GCA_030862235.1 of Actinomycetota bacterium. Lineage (GTDB taxonomy): Bacteria > Actinomycetota > Acidimicrobiia > Acidimicrobiales > AC-14 > JALZEC01. The sequence continues at coordinate 2,140 of JALZEC010000080.1, forward strand.
CCCGTCCGCGGACCACCAGTCCCCGCCCCAGCCGCCCGGCCAACGTGCCCAAGCCGTCGGCGGCCAGGCCGACGCGGCTGTGCCCGTCCTGCCGCATGCACAAGGTGGTCAGCCAGTTCGTCCCTGGCTCAGAGCTGTGCGTGGACTGCCGGTAGGGGCGGGCTCCTCGTCCACGTCAGGGACCTTGACCACGACCAGGACGCTCAACGCGGGCCGTCTACCGGCCGCCCTGGTTCAGCCCGCCCGGTGGAGCTGCTCCCTCGCGTCCTGGAAGGCGGTGTAGTTGGCGGCCAGGTCGACCTCCGGCGCGAGCCCGCCGTTCCCCGAGTCGGCTGCGACCCGCACCGCTTCGGGGTAGCTGGAGACCACGGTGTGGTCCACCTCGGCGTAGCGCAGGCGGACGGCGAGATCCCGGCCTCGGTCACCGGCGGCGACCACCAAGCGGCCCCGCAGGCGCTCGAAAGGGACGTCCCACAGCCACGACGGGTCCCGCCCGTCGGCCACCCGAGCGTTGATCCCGACCACGACCGGCACGGGGGCGGGGCGGATGAGGTCGAGCGTCTCGGCCCAGCCGGCCGGGTTCTTGGCCAGGAGCAGGCGGACGTTGGTGCCGTTCACCGACACCACCTCGTAGCGTCCGGCGACGGTGCCAACCTGGGCCATCGGGGGGAGGGCCTGGGCCGGCCGGATGCCGAGCGCCATCGCCCCGGCGGCAGCCATGACCGCGTTGGCCCGGTTGCACCAGCCGGGCAGCTGGAGGCGGATGGGCAGGCGCTCCCCCTCGAGGGTGACGAGGTCCTCGCCGACGAGCCACAGGTCAGGCTCCGCCCTTGCGAACCCGCACGCCTGGCAGTGCCAGGGGGCGCCGCCCCTGGAGTCCGGTGCCGGCGGCTCCCACTGGATGCGGCTGCCACAAGCCGGGCAGGTGGCGGCGTCCTCCCGCCAGCGCTGGCCCGTGCCCACCCATGTGATCATGCGGCCGGCGTGGGCCGCCCAGGCGACCAGCGGATCGTCGGCGTTGGCCACTACCCGGATGGTGGGGATCCGGTCGAGCGCCCGGCGCCACGTCTCGGCGTGGAGGCGCACCTCGCCGATGCGGTCGAGCTGGTCGCGGCTGAGGTTGAGGAGGACGACCACCGCCGGCCGGACGGCGTCGATGGCCCGGGCGAGGAGGGCTTCGTCGACCTCGAGGGCGGCGTAGCCAGCGTCTTGCTGGCGGGCGAGGGTGCTGACCAGTCCCGAGAGCAGGTTGGCCCCGGCCGAGTTGGTGGAGACGGGACCTTTGGTGGCCAGGGCGGCGGCCAGAAGGCGCGTCGTCGTCGTCTTGCCGTTGGTGCCCGAGACCAGCGCCACCTGGCGGCCGGCGGCCATGAGCTCGAGCGCCCTCGGGTCCATGGCCAGCGTCACTCGTCCGCCGATGTTGGAGCCGGCGCCCGTCCCCACCCGGCGAGAGACCTCGGAGACCACGCGACCGGTCACCGCCGCCAGCCGGGTGCGGAGGGGAAGGTCCACGCGCTCATTCTGACGGAGGCGGCGCGCCACTTGACGGACCCGTGTTCTCCCTGCCAACGATTGCGTTCCGGCATCCGGTCGGTGCTCTCGTCGTAGTCGTGCCGGCTCGGGACAGGGGGGTGGGATGCAACGGGCGCACGCGCTGCGGATCGCCAGGTGGCGCGTCGCCGTCACCGGCCCTGCGATCGTTGTCCGCCACCCGGCCGTGCGGTGGCTGGCCGGGCTCGCTTTCCTGTTCCTGCTCCCGGTCGCCCAGCGAAGCCCGGTTGCCTTCCGGTTCCTGGTCGGCGAGGACTGCCTCTACGAGTGGTTACAAGTGGCGTGCCTGGCCGCGACGGCCGCCCTCGTCCTCCGGGCGGCGCGGCGGCTCGATCCCGGTCGCCGGCGGCTCGTGCTGGCCGGGGTGGGCGTGGTGGCGCTCGTCGTGGTGGGGGAGGAGCTGGCATGGGGAACCCGCCTGCTCAACCTCTCGGTCGAGCCCGTGCAGTCGATCAACCTCCAGCACGACGCCACCCTGCACAACCTCGGGTTCGGTCTCAAGGCCTCGTTCCTGGGGATGGCCGCCGTCTCGACCGTGCTCGCCCTCTGGCAGGCGGGCAAGGGCAACTGGGAGCTCGCCTGCTGGTTCACCGTGCCGGCGGTCTACGGGGCCGTCCGGCTGTTGGCCGGCGCCGGCTCCTACGAGGCAGCGAAGATGAGCGAGGTGGCCGAGCTCGCCTTCGCCGTGGCCGCCGTGCGCGTCGCCTGGGCCGAGACCCGTCTTCTTTCTGCCTGAGGGCGCCCCCACCTGCGACACCCCCTTTTCTCGACGCGCAGTGGCGCGAACGTGCCGCAGCGGGGTTGACCCGTGGAGGATTGGGGCGTACTGTGGCGCGAAGTGGTTGGCAGGGGCGAGGATGGCGGTCCTCAGGTGTCCTGTCCGACGATCGCGGGCTTATGACAGACCAACTTCTTCCACAGGTGGCACAGCATGTTCCTCGGGGAGCACTCCCACTCCCTCGACAGCAAGGGTCGGATCATTCTGCCCGCCCGCTTCCGGGAAGACCTGGCCGTCGCCTACGTGACCAGCGAGGTGGACGGCTGTCTCGGGATTTGGCCTCCAGAGGACTTCCAGCAGCGGGCCCGGGAGATGAAGGAGCGGTCCAAGGGCAGCGAGGAGGACCGCAACGTGGCCCGGTTCTTCTTCGCCGGCGCCCAGGAGTCGAACCCCGACAAGAACGGGCGCATCGCCCTGCCGCAACACCTGCGGGAGTTCGCGCACTTGACCAAGGACGTCGTTGTCAACGGGGCCTTCGACCACGTGGAGATCTGGGACGCGGGCCGGTGGCGCGAGCGCAAGGCATCCGGGGAGCGGGCCCTGTCCGGCACCGAACAGCCATGACCGTCCGGAAGGAAGGAAGCGGGAAGGAGGTGGCGGCCACGATTGCCTGATGTGAAGTTCGAGGAAGGCCAGGTTCGAGGGGGTCGCTGACCCGTCTCGCTCGTGCGCCGTCCCTCGGCTGGTACCCGGAGGAAACCTCTTCGCCCCTATCGAGGATCTGACCGTACCGGCCGGGGGACCGCGGATGAGCGAGACGTTCGGACACGACCCGGTCATGGTCGAGGAGATCGTCGAGTTCTTCCGCCCGGTCCCGCCGGGCGTGGTGGTCGACGCCACCGTGGGGCTCGGCGGGCACGCACGCGCCCTGCTCGCGGCCCTCGACCACATCGGCCTGGTCGGCGTCGACCGTGATGCCGATGCCTTGGCCGCGGCGGCCTCGGCGTTGGCTGGGTTCGGCGAGCGGGTGACGCTCCGCCAAGCCCGCTTCGACCAACTGTCCACTGTCCTGCGGGAGCTCGGAGCTGGCGACGTGCCGGAAGGCAAGACCGGCTCCGTGCCGGAACGCAAGACCGGCTACGTGCCAGAACGGAAGAAAGGAGGGGTGTCCGGCGTGCTGTTCGATCTCGGCGTCAGCTCACCGCAACTCGACCGTCCCGAGCGCGGCTTCAGCTACCGGCACGACGGCCCCCTCGACATGCGGATGGACCAGCGGCAGACGAAGACCGCGGCCGACGTGGTCAACCGCTACGACGAGGACTCGCTGGCCGAGGTGCTGGCCCGGCACGGTGACGAGCGCTTCGCCCGCCGGATCGCGCGAGCGATCGTGGCCGCCCGGCCTCTGTCCCGCACCACCGAGCTGGCGTCGGTCGTGCGTGACGCCATCCCTGCTCCCGCCCGCCGGCGCGGTGGTGACCCTGCCCGCCGCACGTTCCAGGCCCTGCGCATCGAGGTCAACGAGGAGCTCGATGCGCTGGGGCCGGCTCTCGACGCCGCGCTCGACGAGCTGGTGCCGGGCGGGCGCTGCGTGGTGCTCGCCTACCACTCGGGCGAGGACCGCATCGTCAAGGACCGGTTCCGTCAAGCCGAGAGCGGCGGCTGCATCTGCCCGCCCGGTCTGCCCTGCGTCTGTGGCGCAGTCCCGAGGGTGCGGTTGCTCGGGCGGGGCGCTCGCAAGCCGTCGCCCGAAGAGGTGGCCCGCAACCACCGTGCCGAGAGCGCTCGCCTGCGGGCTGTCGAGAAGCTGGGATGACCGCTCTGCCCCCGCTGCGGGTGCCCGTGTTTCGCGGCGTTGAGGGCACGCAGGCCGTGCCGGGCGTTCAGGCCACGCAGGCCGGCCGGCTCTCCGTCCCCCTTCCCGAGCTGCCCCCGCTGCGGGAACGACCGCGGCTGCGGGTCGTGCCCGAGCCCGCTGCCGTCCGCGCCCGGCGCCTGTCCCGCCTGTTCACCGGCCTCGCCGCCGTCGCCGCTTGCTTCGGCCTGTTCGGTGTGGTCGGCGTCCATGTGATGCTGGCCCAGGGCCAGGGCGAGGTGGCGCGCCTGTCGGCCGAGGTCGAACAGCAGGAGGCGGAGCAGCAGAAGCTGCGCCTCCAGGTCGCCCAGCTGGAGTCGCCGTCCCGGGTCATGGCCGCCGCACGCGAGCTGGGCATGGTCACCCCGTCGACGGTGGTGCCCGTCGCTCCCGCCTCCCTGGCCGACCCCCCGCCCACGACCCTCCCCATCCCTCGGGCGACCACCACGACCACGGTGGCCT
>JALZEC010000100.1 GCA_030862235.1 Actinomycetota bacterium
AGCACCGCCTTGACCTCCTCCACGGTGCCCGCCACACGCCAGACGGTGAGGAACTGGTAGTCGCTGCCCACGCCAGGTCGACCGTAACGCAACCGGAACGTGACCGGGTCATCTCACAGAGCGGGCCGGGGGAGTCCCGGCAAGCGTCAGACGCCCATCCCGACGTGCGGCTGCGACACCGGGGACACCGGGGACGGCCACGCGCCGCCGCCTCTCTCCAGGGCCAGGGCGTGGAAGATCAGGATCAGCTGGGTGAGGGCGAGCGGCTCGCTGCGAGTCGCCGGGTCGAGGTGGCCCAAGGTCTCCACCATGGGGTCGTCGAGCCCCAGCTCCGCGCTCACCGCCGCCACGACCTCGAGGACGGTCTCGGGCGCGGCCTTGCTTGAGATGTGGACGGAATCCACCCACCGCCCATCTTCGTCTTCGACGACGTCGCGGCGGATCGCGCCGGTCGCGGCCGAGCACACCACCGCGAGCAGCTCGGGTACACGGACGCGCGGGCGCACGAGGACGGTGGCCCCGACCGGGCCCTCGGCTGAGTCCCCCTCGGCTGCTCGAACCCGCACCACGACGTCGGCATGACCGCGCTGGGGGCGAACGAAGGCCTGGGACTCCGGCTCGCGCCGCCCGAGCTCCTCCCACACGTCGCCCACGGTGTAGCCGCGGTCGGTGACATCGCGCTTCACCTTCCAGGCCCGGCGGAGGCGCTCCTGGGTATCGAGGTAGACGGACAGATCGAAGCACGATCGAGCGGCCGCCGTGTGCAGAGTCAGCACACCCTCACAGATAACGAACTCGCGAGGCTCAATCAGCTCCGGTCGCTCGAGGGTCCCCTTGGCATGGTCGTACACGGGCTTGAGGATCGGATGACCCTGGGCCAGCAGCCGCATGTGTTGCTCCATGATGGCGATGTAGTTGCACTGAGGATGAAGGACCGTGAACGGCAGGGACTTGCGCTCGGCCCGGTCATAGCGGTGGTAGTCGCCCACACAGATCGAGACGGCCCGGTGACGGCCGAGCCCGTCCGCCAGCCCGCGAGCGAGCGTGGTCTTTCCCGCTCCGCTATCCCCGGCAATGGCGACCATCGTCGGCCTGCCGGTCGAGCCCTGTCGTTGTTCGCTCCTGCCCGCGTTCACCATCGTAGAGGGCAACCGGCGCCTCCCCTTCGGGTGGCAACAGGGCGCCGATGGCGCCGCGAGCGAGAGATCGCCTTCTCCATCTGTCGTTTCGGTTTGTCCGGTTTGGGAAGAAAAGCGCCGTCCCGCTGCCGACTATCCAGGAGATCGCATATGCATCCGATGCCGTCCTCCCGACCGTCCTGGGCCTTGCGACCGCTCGCCATCCTCGGCCTGCTCGCCGCCGGCCTCCTGGTGGCGGCTGGCACGCTCAGTCCCCTTGGCGCCCAGCAGTCCGCGCCGCCCCACTGGGGCCACTATCAGTGGAACGCCGGCGCCGAGACGGCACCCGTTCGGGCGTTCTGGCTCGTGGACCGAACCGGCAACCAGGACATGCACGACTCCATCAGGTTCGTGGCGGACGCGTGGAACACAGCACGCGACACTCATCCCGAGCTGCCGTACATCGCTGTCATACAGGACGATGCCAACGTCGGGCAGTGCGTGGTGAACCAGACACCGGGCTACTCGTTCGCCACCGCCTGTACGGTGCCCAACAACATCGAGAACGTCAAGGGGCTCGCGGCCCGCAACCCCGGTACTAACGGCCACCTGGTGGGTGGCGCAATCGCCATCAGCGATGGGCTGACCAGGGAAGAGACGGTGTCGGTGGCCTGCCACACCATCGGCCACCTGATGGGCTTGGAGAACTCCGAGGACACCGCCTCCTGCATGTCGCACTCGTTCGAGGCGGGCGTCGTGAAGTGGTACACGCAGGACGACGCCGACGCGGTCCTCGACCTGTACGCCCACGACGAGGCGGGCGCGACCACGACTACCTCGACGACCGTCGCCCCCACCACGACCACGACTGCGGACACGACGACCACGACCGAGGCGCCGACCACGACCACGACGGCCCCGGAAACGACCACTACGACGGAGGCGCCGACTACGACGACAACGGCGCCCACGGATACCACGAGCACGACGACGGCGTGATGAAAGGGAACATGATGAGAGGACACAGCCGAGCACACACCAGGGTGGCGCGGGGAGCAGGAGTGCTGGCCTTCGCCGGAGCCCTTGTCCTGGGGGCCGGTTGCGGCGAGAGCGGGGACCGGGCTACGGAGACGAACTCGCCGGCGCCGCGAAACGAGTCGACCGCGGTCATTCCCGTCGCAGGCGGACAACCCACGAGCCCGGCTCCGCAGTTCATGGCTCAGGTCCCGTCCATACCGACGGGCGGTGTCACCCTGGAGGAGCTGCACAACCAAGGTAAGGCGGACGTGCTTCGCTGAGCGGTCACCGCCACCCGCAGCTGGTCAGACCTCCAGCAGGACGGTCACCGGACCTTCGTTCACCAGCTCGACCTGCATGGCCGCCCGGAACCGGCCGGTCGCGACGACGAGTCCGGCGGCTCGGAGGGCACGGACCACCTCACCCACCAGAGGCTCGGCTTGCGCCGCGGGGGCGGCCGCCGACCAGGACGGGCGTCGTCCCCGTGAGGTGTCCCCGTAGAGCGTGAACTGGCTGACGACCAGCACTGACCCGCCCGTCTCCAGGACAGAGCGGTTCATGACGCCGGCCTCGTCGTCGAAGAGGCGGAGGGTCGAGAGGCGGCCGGCGAGGCGGGTAGCGGTAACCGGCGTGTCCGCGTGCTTGACTCCGACGAGCGCACACAACCCGGCGCCGATCTCGCCCACGATCTCGCCTTCCACCCAGACCGAGGCGCGGGACACCCGCTGCACGACCGCTCGCACCGCCGCATTCCAGCACGCACCCGCGCTGAGCGGTCAGACCCTCACCGGGTAGCGGCCCGCGCCAGGCGGTCCGGATCCTGCCCGTCACCGGCTCGATGTGCGGTTGCCAGGAGGTCGAGAGCGGACGTCCGGACCTCCTCGAGCGGGATGTCGGCAACGAAGGAGTCCTCGTGATCGCACTCGCCGGTGATGCAGTTGGTGCCGCAGGCCGGGCAGTCGAGCCGCCAGGAGATGCTCGGCCGATGACGGTGTCGGGTGATGGGACCGGCGTTGATCAGGTTTCCGCACCAGAAGATGCCGACTGTGGCCGCCCCGACCGCGGCGGCCAGGTGGAGCGGCCCGGTGTCGTTGGAGACGGCGACCGAACACCGCGCCAGCGCTCCCGCCAGGCCCCCGGTAGAAAGGGCTCCGGCCAGGGCTATGGCGGGCGCCTCCATACGGGCGACCACCGCGTCCACCACCTCGGCTTCCTCGGCAGAGCCCGTGACGAGGACGCGGGCGCCGGCGTCGGCCAAGGCGTCGCCCACGGCGGCGAAACACGCCGGTGGCCACCTCCGCCTCGCGTCGGTGGCACCCGGGTGAAGGGCGACGAAGGGGCCCGCCCCGCCGAGGTGCTCGGCCGCCTCCTCCCGGTCGGCCTCGACGACGGTGAGGCGGGGTTCCAGGCAGACGGGCGCGGCTCCGACCAGGGCGACCGCCTCCAACAGCCGGAAGATCTCCGCCTGGTAGTACACGTAGGTGAACCAGCGGTCGAGCGGTTCGGCGTCCGGTGTGCGGGGCCCGGCCGTTACTCGAGCCTCCAGCCGCCGGACGAAGGGGTTCGAGTTGCGACCGCCCCCGTGGAGCTGGAGGCCGACGTCGAAGCGCTCCTCTGCCATGCGGGCGAAGAACCGGTCGAGCTCGGCGTCGTCCGCCTCCTGCCCGGGCGGCGCCCAGATGCCCACCGCGTTGGGGACGACCACCACTCGGTCGACGGCCGGGAGCCGACGGGGAACGAACCCGGCGTGCCAGTCCCGGGCGAGGAGGACGATCTCCGCTTTGGGGTAGGCGGCGCGCAGCGCCTCCAGGGCGGGAATGGCGAAGAGGAAGTCACCAAGGGCGTTGGCCCGCAGCACGGCGACCTTGCCGACGTCCGGGACGAGGTCGCCGACGGCGGTCAGCGACACGGGCGGCGCGGATGTTCGTCGATGACCTGGTGGAAGAACGACACGAGCCGGTCGGCGTGGAAGTCGAAGGTGAATGCCTCCCGCTGCCGCCACACGCTCTCCCGGATCCGATGGAGCCGGGCTTCGTCGCGCAGCTGTTCGGCCAGACCCGTCATGTCCGAGAAGAACAGGCCCAGGTCACGCTCCCGCACGAGGGATTGGGTGGCGACGACGGCCCCGGTGTTGTCCCGTTGCAGGACCGGCAACCCGGCCAGAGTCAGGGTGGCCAGTCGGGCCGGGTAGTTGAGGTCGTCCCAGTTGGCCCGCCGGACATCGCCCTCGTTCTCGCTCTGGAAGTAGTGGAGCCAGCCGGCGTCGTACTGGGAGAACACCCGCACCCACTGCCCCTGGTCCACCTGGGGATAGAGGTGTAGGTGGCGCCCGGCCAGGCGCTTGGTCGTCTCGATCCACTCGCGCCACTGGCCGTGGGCGAAGTCCCCGTAGAAGTGGAGGTGGATCCCATGCTCGGCCAGGCGGGCGACATCGGGGGGATGCAGCCCGATGGGGCGGCCGGGGACAACCGTGTGCAGTTCCCCGTCGCCATCGGAGAGCCGGGGAGATCGTTCGGGGCCAAGCCAGTCCCGCTTGGGGAGGTCGCCGTCGAGCACCAGGGCGGCCGGCCGGTCCGCGAGATCGGGGACGCACGTCTCGAACCAGGCCTTCATCTCCGGGCTGCAGTACACCTGGCCGTCGCTCAGCCGGTACAGGTCGACCAGCTCGGGCCACGTCCCCTTCTCGATGCAGATGAACGGCCCCTCTTTGAAGTGCCAGACGAAGGGCACCTCGGGAACGGCGGTCAGAACCCGGTGGGCGAAGGGGACGACCTGCCAGTTGAGGAGGGCGTAGATCACGTCGGGCTGAAGGTCGGCGACGGCCTGTCGCCACCCGTCCCGGGGCAGGTCCGTCACGTGGCCGAAGGGCAGGGGCCCGACCGTGTTGTACCAGTAGGGTTCGTCCATCCACAGCCCGTAGAGCTGGTGGCCGCGCTCCTCGAGGGCGAGCACCCGCTCGGCGTTGTAGGCCAGCTCGCCGAGCAGGAGGATCTTGAGGCCCTCGGGCGCGGGTGCGGTGTCGGGCCGTTCCCGGAAGCGGCGGTAGTGCTCGACCTCGTCGATCCGGTTCCCGACCGTCGTGTGGAAACGGAGGGGATGCGTGACGCCGAACCGGACCCGGTAGGGATTGATGCCGCCGAGGGGCTCTTGGATCACCTTGTGGGTCTGGGCCGGGTGGTCGACCCACTCGCAGGAGACGCGGCCGGTGCCGACCCGCTGTCCGTACGACGCCACCTTCGCCCAGAACAGCCGCTCCAGGTCGTCGCTGACCAGCTCCTCCCGCTCCGTCCACCGATGGGAAGTGCGACGGTGCATGACCTGGACGAGCTGCAGCGGGTACCCCGGGATGGCCTCCCCGCTGGTGCGGTTGTAGTGGTGGCGGACTCCGGAGAAGGCCAGCGTCGCCTCGGGGGCGGCGTCCAGGTGGTCCGCCAGCGTTCGCAGGTGCTCGGGGTAGAACACGTCGTCTGAGGGCAGGTAGGCGATGAGCTCGCCCCTCGCCAGCTCCAGTGCCCGGTTCAGGGCGGCGCCGACGCCGCGGTTCTGGGGGAACCGCTCGTAGGTGAAGCAAGCATCCCGGAGGTACGGCTTCACGGTGGCGGACGTGTCGTCCGGTGACCCGTCGTCGACGATCACCAGCTCCCAGTCGTCGCAGTCCTGAGCCAGCACGCTCTCGAGGGCCCGAGGGAGGAAGCGGGCCTGGTCGAAGGTGGGCATGAGGACCGACGCGCGAGGCGGGCGCACGGGGCCGTCTCTACCCCGCGCCGGCGGTCTCATCCCGAGCACCACAGTTTCGACGCCTGCTTGAACGGGTAGCAGCGCAACTGCCGAAGCCTCGGGCGCATGTTCCGTCGCGTGCGTCGGGGGAGGAGTGGGAAGTGATCGACTGAACGAGGAGAGCGGGCGATGGACGACGTGGAGCCAAATGGCGTGACGGCTCCCGCCGCCCTCCCCTCCGAGTGGGCGTCGATCCGGAACCTGCTGGTCGTCCGCTTGGACAACGTCGGCGACCTGGTCATGCTCAGCCCCGCGCTGCGCACCCTCCGCGCCAGCTTGCCTGAGACGCGCATCACCCTGATGGCCTCGGCGGCCGGCCCTCAGGTCGCCCCCCTCCTTCCCTGGTTGGACGACCTCATGGTCGAGCGCGTCGTCTGGCAGGACGCCAGCGGCCAGCTCGAGCTCAACCCTGACCGGGAGCGGGCTCTGGTCGAGCAGATCGCCGCCAGGCACTTCGACGCCGCCCTCATCTTCACGAGCTTCTCCCAATCGCCGTGGCCCCCCGCCTACGCCTGCTACCTCGCCGGGATCCCCCTTCGGGCCGGGCAGTCGGCCGACTTCGGCGGGAGCCTCCTCACGAACTCGGTACCGGCGCTCGAGCGCGAAGCCCACCAGGTCGATCGCAACCTGCACCTGCTGGAGAGCCTGGGGTTCGTCGTTCGTGACCGGCACCTGGAGGTAGCGATCCCGATCGAGGCCCAGGCGGCTGCGGCCCAGCTGCTCGCCGGATTCGGGCTGGAGCGGGACCAGCCCTTCGTCGCCTTGGCCGCCGGAGCCAGCTGTGCCGCTCGGCGGTACCCGCCGGAGCGGTCGGCGGAGGTCGCCACCCGGCTGGCCGACACCGGTCTCCCCGTGGTCGTGCTCGGTGGGCCGCGGGAGGTCGACCTCCTCCAACCGGTCCTGGACCGCAACCGCGGCCGCCCGGTGTGGTCCCTCGTGGGGCGGACCAGCGTGGCCGAGCTGGCCGCCGTCCTGGCTCGAGCGGCGATCGTCGTCACCAACGACTCAGGGCCGATGCACCTGGCCGACGCCGTCGGTCGCCCGCAGGTCGTCCTCTTCTCCGGCACCGATCTGGAGTCGCAGTGGCGGCCTCGGGCGTCGCCCTCGCGGCTGCTGCGCCGACCGACGGCGTGCTCGCCCTGCTACCGGTTCGACTGCCCGTTCGAGCTGGAGTGCCTGGACATCCCGGCCGAGGAAGTGGTCGACCATGTGCTCGACCTGGTCGGAGGGACCGTGGACCGCCGGTCGAGCCCGCTCTTGTCCGCGCCGAAAGGAGCGTGATGCGCCGTCTCCGCATCCTGACGTGGCACGTGCACGGCAACTACCTCTGGTACCTGTCGCACGTCCCCCACGACATCTTCCTACCGGTCAAGGCGGGCCGTCCCGCTGGGTATGGGGGCCGGGGAGAGACCTTCCCCTGGCCGGACAACGTGCACGAGGTCGCGGCGGAAGGCGTGCGGGATCTGGAGCTCGACTGCGTGCTCACGCAGTCGCACGACAACTGGCTGGCGGACCGCCATGAGATCCTTTCCCCAGCGCAGCTCGACCTGCCGGCAATCCACCTCGAGCACGATCCGCCGCGCCAGTCTCCGACCGACACCCGTCACCCGGTGGACGACCCGGACGTGCTCCTCGTGCACGTCACCCACTTCAATGACCTCATGTGGGACAGCGGGCGGTCACCGACGCGGGTGATCGAGCACGGGGTGAGGGTGCCGGACGGAGTCGGGTACACGGGGGAGCTGGATCGAGGCGTAGTCGTGGTCAACGGCCTGGGCCGGCGAGGCCGACGGCTCGGGACGGATGTCTTCGAGCGGGCCCGCCGAGAGGTCCCACTCGACCTGGTCGGCATGTTCGCCGAGGAGATGGGAGGGCTCGGGGAGGTACCGCCGCCGGACCTGCCCGGCTTCGTGGCCCGGTACCGCTTCTTCTTCCACCCGATCCGCTACACGAGCCTGGGCCTGGCCGCCTGTGAGGCGATGATGATCGGCCTGCCCATCGTCGCCCTGGCCACGACGGAGATGTCGACCGTGGTGGAGAACGGCGTCTCGGGATGGATCGACACCAACGTCGCCACCCTCGTCGACCGCATGCGCGACCTGCTCGCCCACCCGGCGGACGCCCGGCGCCTGGGAGAGGGCGCCCGACGTACGGCAAGGGAGCGGTTCTCCATCGAACGGTTCGTCCGGGACTGGGACCAGGCGTTCGCCGATGTGACGGCGCGGGCCCCGCGGCCGGTGGGTGCTGGCGTGGTGGCCTCGTGAGCGGCCTCGTCGACCTGCTCGACCGCTTCGCCGACCTCTCCGTGGTGGTCGTGGGCGACGCCATGCTCGACGTCTATCTGGAGGGGCCGGCGCAGCGTCTGTGCCGGGAGGCGCCCGTCCCGGTGGTGGAGCTCGACAGCCGGGCCGATCATGCGGGAGGGGCGGCCAACACGGCCGTCAACGTGAGCCAGATGGGAGCAGACGTCCGGCTCGTCTCCGTCATCGGCCGGGACGAGGTGGGGGAGCGGCTGCACTCCTGCCTCGAATCCAGCGGGGTGCGGACGGACTGCCTGGTCACGCACGAGGATCGCCGGACACTCTCGCTCAACCGGGTCGTCGGCGGCGGGCACATCCTCGTCCGCTTCGACGACGGGGACCGCGGGCCCGCGCTCGGCACGGTGGAGGACCTCCTGGTCGCGAGCCTCCAGTCTTCCCTCGAGGGGGCCGACGCGGTCATCATCTCCGACTACGGCCATGGCGTGATTACCCCCCGCCTGCTGGAGGTGCTGGGGGAGCACGCCGCCCGGCGTTCGGTGGTCCTGGTGGTGGACTCCAAGCACCCGGCGGGCTTCCGCCACCTCCGGCCCACGGCGGTGAAGCCCAACTGGAGCGAAGCCGTCCAGCTGGTCGGAGCCGGAGAGCTGGACGGGGTGTCGGAGCGGGCGGACGGGATCGCCGACCACGGCGAGCGCATCCTGGAGCTGACGGGTGCCCAGATCGCCGCCGTAACTCTCGATTCGGAGGGGGCGATCGTTTTCGAGCGGGGCCGGCCTCCTCATCGCACGTACTCGAGGGTCCGGCCCAACGCCCGGGCCGCCGGGGCCGGCGATACGTTCGTGGCCGCCCTCACCCTCGCGTTGGCCGCCGGCGGCCACACCCCTGCGGCGGCGGAACTGGCCTCGGCCGCGGCCGCCATCGTGGTGGGCAAGGACCGCACCGCGACGTGCACGGCCGAGGAGCTCCGGTCCCGGTTCGTCGACCGGGAGAAGTACGTGCCCGACCTGGACGAGCTGGCCGCCCGCATGGAGCTGTACCGCAGGCAGGGTCGGCGGATCCTGTTCACCAACGGCTGCTTCGACATCCTCCACCGCGGTCACATCACGTACTTGAACCGGGCCAAGACCCTGGGCGACGTGCTCGTGGTGGCCCTCAACGACGACGACAGCGTCCGGAGCCTCAAAGGCGAGAACCGGCCGATCAACCCCCTGGAGGACCGGGCTCAGGTGCTGGCCGCCTTGAGCTGTGTGGACTGCATCGTCCCGTTCTCCGGGGACAGCCCGATCGACGCTCTGCGCGCCGTCCGCCCCGACCTGTACGTCAAGGGCGGCGACTACACCCTCGAGACCCTCCCGGAGGCCGAGCTGGTCGAGGAGCTGGGTGGCACGGTGCGGATCCTGCCCTTCATGGAGGACCGCTCCACAACCGGGATCATCGCCCGTATTCGCGAGGTGACCGAGCCGGCGACGGTGTCGAGGACATGAG
>JALZEC010000113.1 GCA_030862235.1 Actinomycetota bacterium
CGGATTGCGGGCGACGTTCCTGGTCGCCGGCGTGTTCGCGGCCGCCGGCCTGGTGCTGCTCAGGGCGGGACGGAGGGAACTGGTCCTTGATCGAATGTACGTTCGGAACTACGCTTCCGAAAGTACAGCGGCGTAACTGTCACACCCTCTTCGTAGGGTGATCGTCGAGCCACTCCCCCGATCAAAGCGGCCAGGAACAGAGAAGGGACCACACAGTGGACCGTGAGAAGGCCCTCGAGATGGCGATGAGCCAGATCGACAAGCAGTTCGGCAAGGGTTCGGTCATGCGCATGGGTGAGAAGCCGCAGATGGACGTGGAGTCCATCCCCACGGGTGCTCTCGCCCTCGACCTCGCCCTCGGTATCGGCGGCCTGCCCCGAGGCCGGATCGTGGAGATCTTCGGGCCGGAGTCGTCCGGGAAGTCCACCCTCGCCATGCACGTCGTCGCCGAGGCCCAGCGCAACGGGGGCATCTGCGCCTACATCGACGCCGAGCACGCCATGGACCCGGTGTATGCCCGCAACATCGGAGTCAACGTCGACGACCTGCTGATCTCCCAGCCCGACACCGGGGAGCAGGCGCTCGAGATCGCCGACATGCTCATCCGCTCGGGCGCGCTCGACGTCCTGGTCATCGACTCGGTGGCCGCCCTGACCCCCCGGGCCGAGATCGAGGGGGAGATGGGCGACAGCCACGTCGGCCTCCAGGCCCGTCTCATGTCCCAGGCCCTGCGCAAGCTCACCGCCACCCTCAACCGGGCCAACACCATCGCAGTATTCATCAATCAGCTGCGTGAAAAAATCGGCGTGATGTACGGCTGCTTCTCCTACGGCACTCGCGTCACTCTGGCTGACGGCAGTCAGGAGAAGATTGGCAAGATCGTCAACCAGCGACTGCCCGTTGAGGTTCTTTCCTACGATCCTGAAGTCGGCGCGGTGGTACCGAAGAAGGTTGTCAACTGGTTCGACAACGGTGTGACCGACCGGTTCTTGCAGTTCATGGTCGCTCGGGCCGGGGGGAACGGTCGAGCGCAGTTCGCCTGTACCGACAACCACAAGATCCGCACGCCGGGCGGGTGGAAAGAGGCGAAGGAGTTGGCAGTCGGCGACCTCGTCCTCCAGGCCGTTCCGTACCGTTTGTCCGACTTCCAGCTCGAGGTTGTCCGCGGCGGTCTGATGGGCGACGGGGCGCTGTCATCCACGAAGAGCGGCGGTGGGGCGCGGTTCCGGTTCGGCCACGGTGCCAAGCAGGTCGTGTACTGCGACTGGAAGGCCGGCCTGTTTGCCAACGTGGACAAGAGTCGGTCGGTCAGGGACAGTGACGGAGCCGTCTACTACGACCTGACCCCGCTTCCGGAGCTGGCTGAGCTCCGCCGTGTTGTGTACCAGGGCCGGAAGAAGGTCTTTGACGAGAACTTCCTGAAGCACCTGACACCGCTCTCGCTCGCTATCTGGTACATGGACGATGGCACCTTCTCGCTGCGGGCGAAGGGTGTCCAGGTTCGGACGCACAACGGCAGCGGCCGTTCTGAGATCTGCGTGGAGGCGATGGAGCCGGCTACCCGTCTCCGTGTCGCGGAGCACCTCCGGGACACCTGGGGGATCACTCCCCGGCTCGTCTCCCGAGCGGGGAAGGCGGTATTCGTCTTCTCGAAAGACGAGACGGCCAAGCTCCACGCCCTGATCGCCCCGTTCGTCCACCCCTCGTTGGAGTACAAGCTTCTGCCTCGTTACCGAGGGCGCTTTTCGGTGGAACCTCGGTTCCGGCCCATGCGCTACGAGCTCGTGCCCATGCCCATCACCAAGATTGGGATCAAGCCCCCGACTCGATCGATGCACCGCTTCGACATCGAGGTCGAGGGGAGCCACAACTATCTGGCCGATGGGGTGGTCGTCCACAACTCACCTGAGGTGACCCCTGGCGGGCGGGCGCTCAAGTTCTATGCCTCCGTGCGGCTCGACATCCGGCGGGTGGAGTCGATCAAGGACGGGGTCGAGGTGGTCGGCAACCGGGTCCGGGTCAAGGTGGTGAAGAACAAGGTCTCGTCGCCGTTCAAGCAGGCCGAGTTCGACATCGGGTTCGGCAAGGGGATCAGCCGCGAGGGCTCGCTACTCGACGTGGGGGTCGACCTGGGCTTCGTGAAGAAGTCGGGCGCCTGGTACACGTACGACGGCGAGCAGCTCGGGCAGGGCCGGGAGAACGCCAAGAACTTCCTGTCCGAGAACCCCGAGATCATGGTCGAGATCTCCGAGCGGATCAGCCAGAAGGTCGGGGTTGGTGCCGGCGCTGCTGCGTCACCCGACGATCAGCCGATCACCCTCGAGTAGAACCGCTCAAGGCCCGGCCCTGCGCTCGGGCGTCCACATCAGGGAGGCAAGGGAAAGGCGCCGCCCGGACCGGCGACGGCTCGGCCCGGACGGCGTTGCCTTTCCCGCACACGGCGCCCGGCGGCCGAGGCCAGGGCCGAGCGCGCTTCTCCGAGATTAGGCGCTTCTCTCTGCTCCGTCCTGCTTCAGGCGCTGAACGGTGAGGTCGCCGATCTTCTTGCCGATGGCGGCGCCCTGGTCGTTGTCGGAGCGGAAGTGGATACCCCCGTACAGACGGGAGACCGCCGCCTCCTGGGCCTTGGCGTCGAAGGTGGCGGCGTCCGACGGGAAGAAGTAGGAGAGCACCGCCGCGGCCGCCGCCGAGTACCCGGAGTGGCCCGAGACGTAGGACGGGAACGTCGGGGTCGGCAGGAGTGACCTCCAGTTGGGGTCGAGGCCGAGGTCGCGGATGGCGTTGACCGGTCGGGGACTCCAGTAGGTGAACTTGGTGTCCCACACGGCGAGAGCGGCGTCGTTCAGGGCCACGTTCAGCCCGGCGAAGAGACGGGCCGCACGGGGTGTGTCCAGCTTGGCGCTGTCCACGTACACGAACGCCACCTGGTTCCACTGGCCGGGAGGGAGGGCGCTCCCCTGGCCGCCGGCCCAGAACCGGGCGATCCGCTCCTGCTCGGGGGTCAGCTTGGCCCTGACGTCCATCACCTCCCTGGCCTCGGCCAGGAACTCAGGCGACCCGTACTTCGGGGGGGGCGGGGCGCGGAACTGGCTGGGCGAGTCGAGGATCCACGTCTTCCATGTCCCGGCGAGGGGCTGCGTAGGAGGCGTGATCGTCCCGGGAGGCGGCTCCCAGAACTCGGGGCCTCGGCCGATGCCGGGCGGTCGGGTCCCGTCCCATGTCCTGTCGGCGCCGTCGGCCTTGGCCCGAGCGATCACCTTCTCGGCCACCGCCCGCCCGAGGGCGAGCCCGGCCTCGACGTCGCTGCGGTAGTTCAGCCCGGCCTGCACCCGGGCCTCGGCCGCTTCGAGGGCGAACTGGTCAAAGATCCCGACGGGCTCTTCCGGGAAGATGTACTCCAGCACGCGGGAGGCGGCGCCGGCGATGGCGGCGTGCTCGGAGGGGTACGACGGGTCGGGCGCGTCCGCCCCGGTGGGTGCCTTGCGGTCGTACTCGTACTTCCAGCGCCAGGCGGCGACGACGGCGTCGTAGATGGCGATCGTCGTGTACGAGTAGCCCCGGGAAGCCAGGGGCGGGTCCTTCACGCCGTGGGCGACCAGCTCGATGTTGATGTCCATCCACGGCTTGAGGGCCGGGTTCTGGTTCCAGCGCTTGATCTTCTCCTCGACCTCGGGCGTGCGCTGGGTGGCGAGCGCCCGCAGCTCGTCGGCCTCGGCCCGGGCCTTCGCGCCGGTGGGCGGTTCGGCCACCTTCACATCCTCGGGCGAGGCCAAGACCCACGTCTTCCACGTTCCCGCTTTGGGCTGGGCGCCGGCGGCGACCGGCTCGTCCTCGCCTCCGCAGCCGACCAGTCCGAGGGCCAGGACCAGCACGGCGGCTCCCACCCGGCCTCTCATGACAGGGCCGCCGCGATGTAGATGGACGGCACCGGCACGCAGTACAGCCCGACGGAGTTGATCTCGGCGAAGGGCAAGTTGTCCGGGATGACGTAGTTCTGCGAGCCGCGGGTCGACTTGAGGGCGGCGATCTCGGTGTGCGGGGCGTCGGCCATCGCCTTCGCCGTGCGAGGGTTCACGGCCGAGCTCACCCACACGACGAGGTCGGGATCGTTGAGCACTTCGAACCCCGGTTCGAAACGGAGGGCGCGCCGCCCGTCGGGCAGCTGGTACAGGATCACCGTCCCCTTCCCTGTCTTGTCCACGTTGTAGAAGTCGCCTCGCCCCAGCACCCTGGCGGCGGCCATCTCGGGCAGCGGCGACTCGTCCAGGGGCGTGTCGACCTGCTGTTCGAGGGTTGCCTTCCACGGGCCCGACGCCTCCACCTTGAGCAACACGTCACCGGTCTGGCGCCCGTACCCCTCACCGGAGCCAGGGCATGGGCTCTCGACCAGGTTGGGGTTGGGCCGGCCCGGTACGGGAGGAGGGGTGGAGGTGATCCTGATGGCCGCACCGCCGTCGCACTGCCACTTGACCCGCCACTGGATGGCGCGCTCGGAGATCTTGATCCCACCCAGGTCGACGGGACCGTTCCCGGTGGTGACCCGCACCTGCTCCCAGCGCGGCGCCGCCTTGGCCGGGTCGTAATCGCCCACGATGGGGGGAACGGTTGTCAGCGCCGTCGGGAAGGGCACGGTCCCCTGCGTACCGGCGGTGGTCTCCTCGGTCTCGTCCTCCCCCCCACATGCCGTGAGGAGGAGAGCGCAGAGCGTCAGGACGAGGGCGCACCGGACGACCGAGCGCCGCGGGAAGGACACGTTTCTCTCCACGTCGAGCTCACACTAACGACGGGGTGTTAGCGAAACGCTGCTGCGCCGTAAGCGCGGACGTGCGCCTGGGTACGGGCAGGAGTTCGCGGTTAGCGTGTCGAAAAGGGACGAGGAGAAACGCCGTCGCAAGATCGGCCGGAGCCGGCCCCAGGAGGGGAATCCGCTGGGAACCCACCTGGAGAAGGCTCAATTGGGGGGAGGCCCTGTGGAGGTATTGAAGGTCTCGAGCAAGTCCAACCCGAACGCGGTGGCCGGCGCGTTGGCGGGCGTGCTCCGCCAGTCGGGCGGGGTGGAGGTCCAGGTGGTGGGTGCGGGAGCCCTCAACCAGGCGATCAAGGCCATCGCCATTGCTCGTGGCTTCGTCGCCCCCTCCAACATCGACCTGGTGTGCATCCCGACCTTCGCCGATATCGAGATCGACGGCGAGGGGCGCACGGCGATCCGCCTGGCGGTCGAGGACCGTGCCCGCCGGCAGTCGTCCGAGGAGCACTCGAGCACCGCCGCACCGGCAGCACAACCTCCGTCCCAGCGGAACGGCACCTACCGGCCGCTGTACCCGACGAGCCACACCGTCACCCCGCCCGTCCTCACGACCTGAGAGACGGGGCCCGTCCCCTAACCTGAGGGGACGATGACACGCAGATACCTCATCCGCACCTTCGGGTGTCAGATGAACGAGCACGACTCGGAGCGGCTGGCCGGCCTGCTCGAGACCGAGGGTTACGATCGCACCGACGATGTGGAGTCGGCCGATGTCGTCGTCCTCAACACCTGCTGCATCCGGGAGAACGCCGACAACAAGCTCTACGGCCACCTCGGCCACCTCAAGGCGGTCAAGGCGCGGCGGCCTGGCATGCAGATCGCGGTCGGGGGCTGCCTGGCCCAGAAGGACGGCGACCTGATCCAGGAGCGCGCCCCCCAGGTCGACGCCGTGTTCGGCACGCACAACCTGGGCCGGGCCGTGGCGCTGCTTCGCCAGGCGGCGGAGGAGGGGCCGGTCACCGAGATCTGGGACGAGGCCCGGCTCGAGGACGAGGCCGCCTTCCCGTCCGCCCTCCCCGTCCGCCGTGACCTGCCGTACGCCGCTTGGGTGACCATCCAGATCGGCTGCGACAACGCCTGCGCCTTCTGCATCGTGCCCGCCGTGCGGGGCGCCGAGATCAGCCGGCCGTTCGCCGACATCGTCCGCGAGGTGGAGGAGCTGGCCGGCGCCGGCACCACTGAGGTCACCCTCCTGGGCCAGAACGTGAACTCCTACGGCCGCGACCTCCAGGCCCGCCGGTTCCGGCCGATGTTCGCCGAGCTGCTGCGGGCGGTGGGCGAGGTGGATGGCATCCGGCGAGTGCGCTTCACCAGCCCTCACCCCAAGGACCTCCGTCCGGAGACCATCGAGGCCATGGCCACCACGCCCGCCGTGTGCGAGCACCTGCACCTCCCTCTGCAGGCGGGGAGCGATCGCGTGCTGGCCGCCATGCACCGGGGCTACACCGCGGAGCGGTACCTGGAGCGGCTGCGGCGGGCTCGCACGGCGATCCCTGACCTCGCCGTCACCACCGACCTGATCGTCGGCTTTCCGGGCGAGACCGATGACGACTTCGAGCGCACCCTCGAGGTGGTGGCGGAGGCCGAGTACGACAGCGCGTACACCTTCCTGTTCTCGCCCCGACCGGGGACGGAGGCGGCCGCCTTGACCGACCGCTTCATCGCCCCGGACGTGGCTGGCGACCGGTTCGAGCGCCTGCGGGTCGTCGTCGAGCGCTCGGCCCTGGCCAAGCACCGAGCGCGCGTCGGACGGGTGGAGGAGGTGCTCGTCGAAGGGCCCAGCAAGAAGGACGCGGAGAGGGTGTCCGGGCGGACCCGGCAGAACAAGCTCGTGCACTTCGGCACGCCGGCCGGCTCGCCGCCGGTACCGGCCGGCAGCTACGCCACCGTCAGGGTGACCGAGGCCGCCCCCCACCACTTGCGGGGAGAGCTGGTCGAGGTGACGGCCCGACCCCGGCACCGCAAGCTGATCCCGGTGCTCGCGGTTTGAGGGTGACCGCCTGATCCGCCACCTGGCCCTGGTCGGGCCGACGGCGTCGGGGAAGTCCGCCGTCGCCGTGGCGCTCGCCCGCCGGCTGGGCGACGTCGAGCTCGTGTCGGTCGACTCCATGCAGGTCTACCGGGGCATGGACATCGGCACGGCCAAGCCCACCGC
>JALZEC010000124.1 GCA_030862235.1 Actinomycetota bacterium
CGTGATCGAGGAGTTCCGCCAGCGGGCGCTGGCCCGGTTGCTCCTGCTGCCCCCGCACGACCCCCAGTTCCGCCGGAACCGGGAGCGCGTGGTCCGGGACGCAGAGCGGGAAGCCCTCATCCTCGAGTGGGACCTGGGAGTTCCCGAGGACGACATCGAAAGCGCTGGCTGAGTCGCCGCCATCTTCGGTGCGGGCCCGCTGGTGGTCCCTACGCTGCGGGATCCGGGCGGCGCTCGTCCTCGTCCTCGCTGCGTGCGGCAGCGCCGGTCCGGGTCGCATCGCACCTTCCGAGCGGGATGTGCTGGTCATCCCCGGGGCCGGCGACCGAGCCACCGTGTCCGGTGCCGGCTCCACGTTCGTGGAACCTCTGCTCCGACAGTGGATCGACCGCTACAAGGTCCTCGCCCCCGGGGTGACGATCGCCTACGAGGCCGTCGGCTCGCCGGTCGGAGTCGGCCGCATGGTCGCCGGGGAGGGCGACTTCTTCACCTCGGAGTTCCCGCTGAGCGAGGTGCAGGAGGCGACGCTGGGCGGGTCCGAGGCCATCCTTCAGGTGCCCTGGGCGGCCGGCGCCATCGCCGCCGCCTACAACCTTCCTGAGGTCGGGCAGCTCCGTCTCGCGCCCTCCACCCTCGCCGGCATCTTCTCCGGGCGCATCACCCGCTGGACCGACCCCGCCATCCGCGCCGACAACAGCGACGTCCGTCTCCCTGACCTGCCCATCTCGGTCGTGTACCGCTCGGACGAGTCGGGTACGACGTGGATCTTCTCGTCCTACCTTTCCGATTCCGCTCCGGGTTGGACGCTCGGTCGCGGCCGGACGATCCGGCTCCCCCGGGGATCGGGCGCCGTCGGTTCCAACGGCGTCGTCGAAGCACTGTCGCGTACCACCGGTTCCATCGGATACGTCCAGCTCAGCTGGGCCCGGCAGGCGTCGCTCGGGGTGGCCATGCTCGGCAACCGCTCGGGGAGGTTCGTGGGCCCCACGCCGGAGGCGGTGAACGCCGCCCTGGTCAGCGCCGACCTCCGGGCCTACGGCACAACGGCGCAGCTCAACTTCAACACCGAGGCCCCGGGCGCCTACCCGCTGTCCACGTTCAGCTACCTCATCCTGCGGCGGGACATGGCCGACGTCGACAAGGCCAGGGCGCTCCTGCATTTCGCCTCCTGGGCGCTGGGCGAGGGCCAGCGGATGGCCGAGCCACTGGGGTACGCCCGGGTGCCCCGGCAGTTCCAGCTGCCGGGGCTGAGCGCGCTCCAGAAGGGTTGACGGGGGGGCATGCCCCATTTCGAGGGCATGACCCCTTTATGGTGGGAGCGATGGAACTGCGACCAGCAGAGATTGCACTGGCTGCCGTCGGCGTCATCCTCCTGGTCGTGTTGTTCTGGACGGTGCGCACGCGCCGGGCCACGAACCGGCGGTTGATGGCGCTGGCCGCCCGGATGAGCGAGGAGGGCCTCGAGCTCGAGGGAAAGGGTGGCTTGGAGAAGACCCTGTCCCACCTCGAGCGGGCCACCAGCACGGCCATGGCCAAGGTGGCCGACGCCGACCAGGCCGAGCAGCGGCTCCAGCTGGCCTTCGCCCAGCTTTCGGAGGGGGTGGTGGTCTGCGACGAGCAGGGCGAGGTCGTCTTCCGCAACGCCGCTGCCCAGCAGGCCCTGGAGGGCGAGGGGAGCGATGTCCTGGCCCAGGATGCGCTCAAGCGGCTCCTCAAGGGAGCCGCCGAAGGCCACGATGGAGCGGAGACCCTGGAGCTGTACGGGCCCCCTCGCCGCACGTTGGCGATCAGCGCCCGTCCCCTCGAGACCGCCTGGCGAGGTGTAGGAGCGGTCGCCGTCATCGAGGACGTGTCCGAGCGACGCCGGCTGGAAGCGGTGCGCCGGGACTTCGTCTCCAACATGAGCCATGAGCTCAAGGCTCCGGTCGGGGCGCTGTGGCTCCTGGCCGAGACGCTCGGGAACGAGGAGGACCCCAACGTCATGAACCGCCTCGCGGAGCGGATCCAGACGGAGGCGCAGCGGGTGGGCCGCATCATGGACGACCTCCTCGACCTGACCCGGATCGAGTCGGAGGAGACGCCAACGCGCGAGCCGGTCCCTGTCCACCTGATCGTGGCCCAGGCCGCCGAGCGGGTGCGGGCGGTGGCCGAACAGCGGGGCGTCCGGATCCGCATCGGCGAACCCCCGCGCCACCTGGCGGTTCTCGGCGACCGCCGCCAGCTCATCTCCGCCCTCTACAACCTGATGGAGAACGCGGTGAAGTTCTCCGAGGACGGGGGGACCGTCGAAGTCGGGGGCCGGACCGACGGCCGGTGGGTGGAGCTGCGGGTGCGGGACCACGGGATCGGTATTCCGTCCCACGACCACGAGCGGATCTTCGAGCGGTTCTACAGGGTGGACCGGGGCAAGGGGCGGGAGTCGGGTGGCACCGGCTTGGGGCTGGCCATCGTGCGTCATGTGGCCAGCAACCACGGGGGCGAGGTGCTGGTCGACTCGAAGGAGGGCGCGGGCTCGACCTTTACCCTCCGCCTACCGCTCAGCCCGAACGCCGGGCTCGCCGTCTCAGCCCCCTAGCAAGGGCCGCCTCACCATCCCGGGGCCGGCCCGCTCCCGACCGGTCCTAGCATCGTTCGCGTAGCGCGCCGCATCGGGCAGGGACCCGCCCAGGAGGAGGGGCATGGCGACAGAGACCGGCTGGACGCCGCTGCGTAAGCCAACCGGTCCGCGCATCGGCCGGTCGCCGTTTTCCCGGCTCGCGGTGACCCATTGCCTCTCCACTGCCGGGGACACGCTCGTGACCCTGGCCCTGGCCGGTTCGCTCTTCTTCTCGATCTCGCCTCAGGCCGCCCGCGGCAAGGTCGCCGCGTATCTCCTCCTGACCATGGCTCCGTTCGCCGTGGTGGCTCCTCTGCTCGGCCCCGCCCTCGACCGCAGTCGAGGCGGGCGGCGGACGATGCTGATCCTGGCCGCCCTCAGCCGGGCCCTGGTCGCCTTCTCCATGGCCGGCCACCTCCACAGCGCGTGGATCTTCCCGGAGGCGTTCGCGCTCCTGGTGCTGACCAAGGCCCACGGGATTACCAAGAGCGCGCTCGTTCCGACCACCGTGGCCAGCGAGAGCGAGCTGGTGGAGGCGAACTCCCGCCTGGCGATCTTGACCGTCATCGCCGGCTTCGTCGCCGCCGTCCCCGGGGTGATCGTCCTCAAACTCAGCTTCCTCGGGGGGGACTGGGTGATGCGCCTGGCCGGCGTGGCCTTCGCCGCGTCAGCCCTGGCCGCCATGCGCATCGCCCGCCCGGCAAAGGCCAGCGAACCCATCTCCGAGTCGCCCCAGGCCAAGGCCGAGCTGCACAGCGCCAGCATCCGCCTCGGCTCCACGGCCACGGCCGTGCTCCGGGCGGTGATCGGGTTCCTCACCTTCCTGGTGGCCTTCGCCTTCCGTCGGGAGGACGCGCCGGCCTGGTGGTTCGGGGTCGTGCTCGGGGCCAGCATGGTCGGCAACTTCCTGGGGGCGGCGGTGGCGCCGTTCCTGCGCCGGCGTCTGCCCGAGGAGCGCATCATCCTGGGGTCGCTGCTGGCCGTCACCGTGGTCGGGTTCTTCGCCGCCCGGGCTGGCACCCGACCGGCCGTGGCGGTGCTGGGAGGCGTCGTCGGACTGGCTGCAGGAGCAGGAAAGCTGGCCTTCGACAGCATCGTGCAGCGTGACGCCCCCGACGCCGTGAGGGGCAGGACCTTCGCCCGGTTCGAGACCCGCTTCCAGCTGGTGTGGGTGCTCGGCGCCGCCCTCCCTGTCATCCTCCGCATTCCGGCTGCGACGGGGATGGACATCATCGCTGCTGGCGCCGCCGTCGCCTTCATCACCTACATCGGCGGCCTCGTGGCCACCAACGGGGAGGGGCCCTAGTCAGGCAGGTCGATGCGAGCCAGCCACAAGCCGGGGGCGTCCAGCTCGGCACCGGTCGGAAGCTCCCGCTCGGACCGCCAGAGGCGGGTCAGCCCTTCCTCCCCCGCCCGCTCCACCACCCCCCGCACAAAGGCCGCGCCGCGCTCGTACTGGGGACGCCCGAGCTCGAGCCCGAGCAGCCGGCCCGCGAACCGCTCGCCGTCCGAGGCCTCCGCCCGGCGGCGGCGCATGGCCTCCATGAGCTTGTCGTAGGACCCGATGAGCGGCCGCCCCACAGTCTCGAGCACGTGGTCCACGTACCCGACGACCGCCGTGAGCAGGATCTCGATCCGCTCTCGGATCTGGTTCTGCTCGGGCGACTGGACCGCGCCCAGCAGCGTCTCCGGCTGGCCCAGCAGCCGCTGGATCTCCCCCGGATCGCTCAGGTTGACCTCGCTGAAGCTGCTTTCCAAGGAGGTGGGGTCGACCGAGAACTTGCTCACATAGTCCTCGAGCAGGCTCATCAGTCGGGCTCGCACGTGCGGCCGGCCGATCACGGCGTGGTGCGTGATCTCGGCCAGGCAGACGAGCATGCGCAGATCGTCCGCCTCCAGGCCCCACTCGCTGGCAAAGGCGTCGATGTTGGCCGGGACGATCAGCAGCTGATCCGCCGGGCGGCGGGGGAGAGGCAGGTCGTACTGACCGAAGCTGTGGCGCGCGAGGTGACCGAGCATCACGCCCGACTGGAGACCCAGCAGGACAGGACCGAGCATCTTGCCCAGGTTGCCGAGGAGATCGGTCGAAGGATCGGGGTCGACCGACTCCGGATCCGCCTCGCTCAAAGACGTGGCCAACCTCTCCAGCACCGGCCGGTAGGACTCGAGGCTGTGCAGCGCCCAGTCCCCCCGGCTGACGGGCAGGACGCTGAGGATGCCGCCGGCGATCGACGTCGAGAGCCCCGTGGCACTGCTCACGTGGAGGTCGGCGACCCGGGCCAGCTCTTCCAGGCGAATCCGTTCGATCGGGTTCACGTTGCCCTGGGGCTTGCCCTCGGTCGCGATCCACAGCGCCATCTGCCGGGCAACGTCCCAATTGACCGGCCCCTGGGCGGCGAACATCCGGGCCAGGTCGCCGAACAGTGGGAACCCCTCGAAGGGGTTGCCCCCAAACGGCGGCCCGGATCCGCTCATCGTGGCCCCGCTTCCGGGAGGGCGTCGACGAGATGCTGTTCGGCGCTGCGCTCCTCCGCTTCGCTTCGGTGCTCGCTGATGCTCTGCATGGTACGTGCGTGCCTGTGCTTTCCGTCCCGGTCAGGGGTTCGCCGGCCGCTCGGCCAACGTGACCGACTTCGTCGTCCGGTGGCGGTCCCGGACGATCTCGACGCGGACGACGTCGCCCGGCCGTTGGGCTCGGATGGCGACGACCAGCGCTCCCATGGACGCCACCGGCTTGCCGTTCATGCCGACGACGATGTCCCGCTCCGACAGGCCGGCCGAGTCCGCTGGTCCGCCGTCGAGCACCCGGTTGAGCAGGGCACCGCCGTCGAGGTTCAGGTCGTGGGCGGTTGCCCCGTCCACATCCGTCCCCTCGATGCCGAGCCAGGCGTGGGTCGCCTTTCCTGTGGTGATCAGCTCGTCGGCGACGGAGCGGGCCACGTCGATGGGCGTGGCGAAGCCCAGTCCCTCCGGGCCGGCGTCGCTCACGGCGATGGCCGTGGTGATGCCGATCACCCGCCCGTGACGGTCGAGGAGGGCGCCGCCGGACGAGCCGGGCGAGATGGGTGCGTCCGTCTGGATCATGTCGAACATGGAGAAGTTGTCGCGGGTGCGCACCGTCCGGTGCAGGGCGCTCACCACCCCCACGGTGACCGACGGGCCCCCGGTGAGGGCCAGCGGCGAGCCGATGGCCACCGCCATCTGCCCCACCTTCAACTCGGTCGCCGTTCCCAGGTCGGCTACCGGGAAGGGTCCCCCGTCTACCTTGACGACTGCGGCGTCGGTAACGGGGTCGGCGCCGACGAGCCGGCCGGGAAGTTCCCTCCCGTTGGCCATCACCACGGAGAGGCTGGTGGCCCCCTGGACCACGTGGGCGTTCGTTACCAGGTGACCGTCGCTTCGGAAGATCACGGCAGAGCCGGTCGTCGGCCGGCCGGTCCGTTCGGCCCGGATCTGGGCGATCGCGGGCCGCACCCGCTCGCCGATCTCGACGGCTGGTTCCCCCGCGGGGAGGGGAGTCGCCGCGCTGGCGCGGGTGACGACCGTTGTCGAGGCCACGGGAAGGTCGTCCCGTACGGCATCGAGGGCGACCACGAGCCCGGCGGTCAGCACGCTGGCGCCCATGGCCGCGACCACGGCGAGGATCAAGGCGCGCCGCTGGGGGATCATCCGCTCGACGGGCTGGGGAGCGACCCCCATCTCGGACGGATGACGCCAGAGGCGGTCGTCCGGGGAGGGGGGCTTTCGGAACGGCCGTTCGTCGTCAGGCTCGACGAACTCCATCGACCGAAGCATACAAGTGAGTCCCCTCGAGCCGACCGCGCCCCCGATGGCAGCAGTTCGGCGAGCAACTCCGGCTGCGAGGCGAGCTGGCTCCCCTGCCCTCACGGAGGCTCGGCCGGTACGATGGACCCATGGCGCGAGGGCCTTCATTTGACGCGGAAGAGTGGCTGGGGCTGTATGACAGCCCGCTTCCCGTCACCGAAGCCCTGCAGTGGGCCTTCCGCCCTGACTGCGGCGGTGTCGTCTTGTTCTGCGGGGCCGTGCGCAACCACGCCGAGGGCAGGCACAACGTCAGCGAGCTCACCTACGAGGCGTTCGACGAGGAGGTCGAGCCTCGCCTGGCGGCGATCGCCGCCGAAGCGCGCCGCCGGTGGCCGGACGTGGGTCGGCTCGTCCTACTCCATCGAGTTGGCACGCTGGCTGTAGGAGAGGTCTCGGTGGTCGTCGTGGCCTCGGCTCCCCATCGAGCGGAGACGTTCGAGGCGGCGCGTTTCGCCATCGACACCGTCAAGACGACGGTCCCCGTCTGGAAGCGGGAACGGTGGGACGGGGGCGAGGACTGGTCGCAGTGCGCGTCGCCGGTGATGGAGGTGTCACCGGGCGGATGAACGCGATCGTGTTCCTGCTCGTCTTCGTCGTCCTGAGCCTGGTCGGCGGGTTCATGCTCTGGCTGCGCGAGCGCGGACCCCGGTCGATGGAGGCGCACATCCGGGAGTTCGAGCGCCAGCGGGAAGCACTGTCGCCGGGCGCCCCGCCGAAACGGCGGCGGACGGCCGTCCCCGCCCCGGACAGGGACCAGCCCGCTGGCTAGAGACCTCGCCATCGACCTGGGGACAGCGAACACGCTGGTCTACGCCAAGGGTCGCGGCATCGTGCTCAACGAGCCCACGGTCATCGCTCTCAACGTCCAGACCCACGACGTGCTGGCCATGGGACACCAGGCGTGGCAGATGATCGGCCGGACTCCCGGCTACATCCAGGCCGTCCGGCCGCTGCGCAAGGGTGCCATCACCGACTTCGACATCACCCAGCGCATGATCCGGCTCCTCCTCCAGCGGGCCGGGCTCTCCCGCTTCCAGCGACCCCGCGTGCTGCTGTGCGTGCCCTCCGCCATCACCGAGGTCGAGCGGCGGGCGGTGAAGGAGGCGGCCCGCCAGGCAGGAGCAGCCGACGCCCAGCTCGTCGCTCAGCCCATGGCCGCCGCCATCGGAGCCGGCCTCCCCATCCACGAGCCCCTCGGGAACATGGTCGTCGACATCGGGGGCGGCACGACCGAGACGGCGATGATCTCCCTGGGAGGCATCGTCGCTCTCCGCGCCATCCGCATCGGCTCGTTCGACATCGACGCCTCGATCCAGGCCTACGTGCGCCGCGAATACGGGATGGCCATCGGCGAGCGCACGGCCGAGGAGATCAAGTTGGCCATCGGCTCTGCCTACGACATGGCCAACGAGGTGAAGGCGGAGGTTCGGGGGCGCGACCTGATGAGCGGCCTGCCCAAGACCGCCATCCTCTCGCCGGACGAGATTCGCGAGGCCATCGATGAGCAGCTGCGGGCCATCGTCGACTCGGTGGTCGACTGCCTGGGGATGGCGCCTCCCGAGCTGGCCCAGGACCTGATCCTCCAGGGCATTCACCTGGTCGGCGGCGGCGGGATGCTCCAGGGGCTCGACCGGCGGCTGGCCGAGGAGACGGCGCTGCCCGTCCACCTGGTGGACGCCCCCCTCGAGTGCGTGGTCCTGGGGGCGGGCAGGTGCCTCGAAGCGTTCGAGTCGCTCAAGTCCCTCTTCATGGGAGCGGAAGGCAACTAGGGGTTTTCGTCGCGCAGGTCCTCGGCGGCTTGGCGGACCTGCCAGTCCCGGTCGCCGAGGGCCCGACGCAAGGCGTCGTCCACCTCGGGCCCCTCGAACGGGGCGAGGGCGATCACCGCCCGGCGGCGGACGGCAGGACGGTCCGTCGTGGCGGCCAGGATGGCGGGCAAGCCCGCTGGGTCCCCGATGGCGCCCAGGGCGGCGACCGCCGCCTCCCGGCAGAGAGCGTCGTCGTGCTCCGTCGCCACCCGGGCGAGGGCGGCTACGGCGTCCGATCCGGCACGGGGGCCCCGTTCTCCGAGTGCCCAGGCTGCGACCTCCACAACCGATCCGTGCGGGTCGGACAGCAGGGGGAGGAGGTCCGCTTCCGGTGCGGCCCCCGCCAGCTCGCAGGCCCGGCGGCGGACGGCTGGGTGGGGATCGGCGAGGGCGGCCATGAGGTCGTCCGGCCCCAGCCGGCCCATCCGGCTCAAGGCTCCGAGGGCGGCGGCCCGGACGGTCGGGTCGGCGTCGGCCAGGAGTTGTCGGGCCGCTGACTCGTTCGCTTGGTGGCCGGCCAGGACGGCGGCGCGCCGGCGCTGGGCGAGGTCCGCGTCGGCGTTCACCGGCGTGAACGTACCCACTCTCTGTGCCAAGCTGGCCGCCGTGCTGGGACGTGAACGGGCGCGCCTGACGGTGCTGCGTGTCGTCTGCGGCACCGCTGCTCTGGTGCTCGTCGCCGTCGGCTGCAACTCGGTCAAGACGCTTTCGGCCGGCCGCGCCCTCACCGCCCCGCCCACGCTTCCGGCTCCGGCGGGCGGCTACGCGCCCGCGCCGCAGGAAGAGGCGACGACGACCACGACGGCTCTCGTGGCCGAGCAGGTGCCGCTGGCCGAGCCCGCCTTCATCCCCGGGAACAGCTACGCCTACGAACCAGTCGTCGAGATCGGGACGATGGAGATCCCCAAGATCGGCTTGTACCACCGGGTCTTCCATGGGGTGACCCTCAACAACATCGACAACGGCCCGAGCCACTGGCCGGGAACGGCACTACCTGGGCAGCAGGGGAACACGGTCTTCGCCGGCCACCGCGTGACCCACAGCCATCCCTTCCTCCGTATCGACGAGTTGGACCTGGGGGACCAGGTGATCTTCAGCGTGAACAACGTGCGAAGCGTGTACCGGGTGACGGGCAGCATGGTCGTCCCGCCCGAGGCGGTGTGGATCGCCGACCAGACGTCGGAGCCGACGGGAACCCTCTACGCCTGCCACCCCCCGGGATCGGCCGCCCAGCGCTACGTGGTCAAGATGGCGCTCTCATCGGTGAGCTCCGTCTAGCCCGGACGCGGACGGCTGGCGCCGGCGCCTTGGGCAGGGCCCGTGAGCCGTCAACCGACGGCGTTGCGAACGGCGAGGGCGATGAGCAGGAGCATCCCGGAGACGCTGACTGCCAGCAGCGCCCCCAGGACGGCCAGCAGGACGGTCAGCACGAAGCCGGACCGCACCCGGACCCAGATGCTCATCCCGGCGGGAGCGGGTATCCACTGGTCGGAGAAACCGCCCGCCCGCTCGGGGGGCTCGGCGACGGTGAGAGTCGCCGGGGCGGTGACCTGCTGGCGTGGGCGACGGGGAGGGCGCTCGCGGCGCGGTTGAACGCGCAGCATGGCAGGCTGGTCCGGATCGCTCATGGCGATGACAACCGCCGCCGCGATCGCGGCCCCCACAACGGCCACCGTCAAAAGGAAGGTGATCACGGGCGATCCGATGCTACCTACTTGGCCGGCGCCCCAGCCCACCGGAGGTGCGGGGACGCGGGACCGGGTGTCGCGCCCTCGTCGCGTCCTCGTCGTCGTCGCCGTCGTGCTCAGCGCCCTCCTGGTCGCAGCGGGCGTGGTCTCGGCCCTCATTCGCCTGCCGTACCAGTCCATCGGCCCCGGCTCCACCCGGGCGGTCAACGACCTGGTGAAGGTGAAGGGCCACGAGACATATCCGCCCGAAGGGGAGGTCCTCTACGCCACAGTGTCGGTGCGGGAGCGGGTGAGCGCGCTGCAAGCGCTGATCGGCTGGCTGGACCCCCATACCGACGTGGTCCCGGAGAAGGACGTGCGAGGCGACATCCCGCGCGACAAGTACCGGCAGCTCAACGTCGAGGCTATGAGCGACTCCAAGACCACAGCCCAGGTGGTCGCTCTGGCCCACCTGGGCTACACCGACCTAGGGGCGGGCGCGGTGATCGAGGCCATCTCTCCCGGGTCGCCGGCGGAGGCCGTCCTGCAATCCCAGGACGTGGTGATCGCCGTGGACGACAAGCCGGTGGCCGACTCCGGAGACATGGTTGAGGCCATCCGCGCCCACCGCCCGGGTGACGTGGTCAGGCTGCGGCTCACCCGGGGCGACGAGACCCTCGAGCGGGAAGCAGCACTGACCGAGGCGGAGGACGGTCGGCCTCTGCTCGGAGTCCGGCTGAGCACCAAGGTCCGCCTGCCCTTCGACATCACAATCGACTCGGGCCGCGTCATCGGTCCCTCGGCCGGGCTCCCCTACGCCCTCGAGGTGCTCGACGTACTCACCGCCGGAGAGCTCACCGGCGGTCTCAAGGTCGCAGCCACCGGGGAGCTTCAGACCAACGGCACGATCGGGCCGGTCGGCGGCGTCGCCCAGAAGGTCATCACCGTCAAGCGGGCCGGAGCCAAGGTCTTCCTCGTGCCCAAGGCCAACGAGGCCGAAGCCCGCTCCCGGGCGGGTAACGGGTTGCGGATCATGGCTGTCGAGGACTTCGACGACGCCCTGACTGCCCTCGGCTCCATCCAAGGCAGCAACGCGCAGGCCCTGGCCCGCCCGTCCTCGGGAACCTGATCGCCGGGTCAAGAAACTTCCAAAAAAGTCCTCAAGTTCCGCGGCGAATGTGCCGATGATGTTCCGAGGACCAGGGGTGGGGCCAGTAGCATGGGCAGCGAGACAGCCGGCGCCGCCCGGGGTTCGAGGTTGCCGATGACCGCATCCATGCTCGCGCCCCGATCGATTTGCCGGACACCGTTCGGCGAAGTCCGGGCGCGCCGCGTCCACGGGTAGCGCAGTGTCCGAGGCCTCCACTCAGCTCCGGTTCGCCATCGAGTTCGCCACCTTCCTGGTGGCGGTGGCGGGCGCGGCGGTCGTCCTCATCCGCCCTGAACTGGTGGGATCCCGGTCGCGGGCTCGCGTCTGCCTCGCCCTCGGCTTCGTCGCCCTGGCCGTGGCCGCTTTCCTCCACGGCTCGCTGCTGGCCGACGGCGACGACAGCGTCCTGGTCCTGGTGCGCGGCGTCGGCATCGTGCTCCTGGGCGTCGGCAACATCGGTCTCACCGAGGACCACACCACCCGGCGCGTGCTCTGGGCCGCCCTGGTCTTCCTGGCCATCGCCGAGGGGGCGACCGCGATCGGATCCGATCTGGTGGCCGTTTGGGCCCGCGCTGCTGGCGCCCTGGGTCTCGGTGCCGTGCTGGTGGTCTCCGCCCGACGATCCATCCCCGCCCGCGTCGCCATCGGGACCGCGGCCACCCTCCTGGTCGTCGTGCTCGCCGTCTCCGTGGCCCTGTCGGTGGTGATCGCCAACAACATCGAGCGGGAGGCGCTTCAGCGGATCGACGTCCGGGCTCGGGCCGAAGCGGAGCAGATCCAGTCCTCCTCCGTCCGCGACGCAGTGGGCAGCGCCAAGCTGGTCGCGCTGAGCCTGGAAGGAAACCGGTCCACGCAGCTCGCCAGCCTCACCACCGTCGATCCCATCCTGAGCGAGCTGATCGAGGGGGACATTGACGCCCTGGTCGAGGAGGACCTCGTCGTGGCTGACGGTCCGATCCTCTTCGTCGACCGCCAGCGCCGGGTGCTGGCCCAGGCCAACGAGCAGCTCGACGCGGCCGCCGCCGTCGAGCTCGCCGGGTCCCGGGCGGTGACGGAGGTCCTTCAGGGACGCGGCGACAGCACGGCGGACGTCGAGATCGTCCGCAACCGGGCGCTCGCTGTCGGCGCACACTCGGTGACCGTGAACACGCCCGAGGGCAAGCAGCTCATCGGGGTGGTGGCGGCCTCCATCTCTCTGGACGAGGAGTACGTGGAGGGCCGGGTGAGCAACGACCTCCAGGTGGCCCTGGCCCTGGTCTCCCGGGACCGCATCCTCGCCCCCCTTTCCGACCCGCGCCTCCCCGAGGGCGCCGCGCTCGAGGTGGCGCGGCTGGCGCTGGAGAACCGCCAGGCCTCCATGACGACGGGCACGTCGTTCCTGGCCGCGAAGGCGGTGCTGGGCGCCGACGACCGGCCCGTGATGGCCGTGGTCGGGGCCACCAGCCGGGCCGACGTGGACGAAACCCGCAACACCCTCTTCCGCACCTTGTTCCTGGTCGCCCTGGTGACCGCCCTGGGGGCGTTCGTGGTGGCGCTCATCGTGGGGGAGCGGATCGGGGTGAAGCTCCGCCGCCTGACGGCCGCCGCCGAGGGGATCCAGAAGGGCGATCTCTCCGCTCGTGCGGCCGTGGTCAGCGAGGACGAGCTCGGCGTATTGGGGTCGGCCTTCGACTCCATGGCCGGGTCCATCGAGTCGCTGGCCACTGAGCTCCGGCAAGCAGCCGACGAGGAGGCCCGCCTCCGGGGCCGGCTGGAGGCGATCGTGGCCGGCATGGGCGAAGCGCTTCTGGCCGTCGACCCCACCGGGAAGGTCATCACCTTCAACGATGCCGCCGAGGAGCTCTTCAACGTCTCGGCCCAGCAGGTTGTCGGCCAGCCGGTGCAGGACCTCTTCCACATCACCACCGACCAGGGGGTCGATCTCACCGCCCGCCTGGCCACCCCCGTGCCGGGAAGCTGGTCGGAGGCGGCCATCGTCACCCGAGCCGACGGGGGCACGGTTCCCGTCGCCCTCTCCGCCGGGGGCCTGCGCGGCAGTCGGGGAGGTATGGCCGGGGGGGTCTACGTGCTGCGTGACATGCGGCGCGAGCGCGAGGTCGAGCGGATGAAGACCGAGTTCCTCTCCAACATCAGCCATGAGTTGCGCACGCCCCTCGTGCCCATCCGGGGCTTCGCCGAGCTCCTCCGAAATCGGGCGGTGTCCAAGGCGCAGAGCCAAGAGTTCCTGGACCGGATCCTGGAGTCGGCCGGGGACCTGGAGCGGGTGGTGGACCTGCTGGTCAGCGTGGCCGCCGACGAGGCCGCCCGCCTCACGATCCGCAAGGAGCCCGTGCCCGTCCGCGAGGTCCTGGACTCCGTCGTCCATCGTTGGAAGGGCAAGGTCGACGGACGGCACGACATCGCCCGGAAGGTGGAGCGGGGACTGCCCACCGTCGTGGGTGACCGGCGGCTCCTGGAACGCTCGCTCGACGAGCTGGTGGACAACGCCATCAAGTACTCGCCGGAGGGCGGGAAGGTCACTGTCTCAGCTGCCCTGTCTACCAACAACGGGACAGGACCGGCGGTCGCGATCTCCATCCGGGACGAGGGGGTCGGCATCCCACCGGAACGGCTGGACGACATCTTCAAGGACTTCGCCCAGGCCGACAGTTCGGCGACCCGAGAGTTCGGCGGTCTCGGGCTCGGGCTCGCCTTCGTGCGCCGGATCGTCCGGGCTCACCACGGGCAGCTGGTCTGCGAGTCGACTCCGGGGAAGGGATCAACCTTCTCAATCCTGCTCCCTGTCGGGCCGAAGAAAGGGGAGAATGGCGCTGCCCGAGTGAAGTCGGCCCCGTGAAGAAGCTGCTCATCGCCGGCCTGGTCGCCCTCGCCGGCCTGGCCTCGCCGGCATGCGACAGGGACGATTCTCGAGCGGCCGGCCGGCTCAGCGTCGAGGGAACAGCGGAGGTGGCGACGGTCGACGGCAGCATCCGCGAGGTCACGCGCTCGCGAACGCTGAGGTCCGGCGAACAGGTGACGATGGTCGACGGGACGGCCACCCTGTCGCTGGGAGAGGATCGGCTGCTGGAGCTGCGCAAGGGCACCGTGCTCCGGCTGGGACTGCAGACCGGCCCGGTGGGGAGAGAGGTCCCTCGAGGCGAGTTGGTCACGGGGGATGTGCTCGTTCAGGCCGCCAACGACCCCGCCACCGTCGTCGCCGGCGACACGACCGTGGAGGTGAACCCGCAGAGCGTGGCCCGGGTTTCCCGCAACCTGGCCGTCGTGGTCGGCGTCTATCGGGGAGCGGCAGGCGTCGAATCCGCCGGCCGTCCGGCGAACATTCGCGCCCTCCGCCAGCGCACCGTCCCGGCGCCCGGCCTCCCCTCCCGGGAGACGCCGATCACGTTCTCCGAATCCGACCCCTGGGACCAGCGCTTCCTGGGTGACGCCATCGACCTGGGGAACCAGCTCGTGGCCACGAGCCGAGGATTCATCAACCCCCCCGGGGTGGGTCCTGGCTCGTCGGTCGGCCTGTTCCTCCAGATCCTGCCCCAGCTGGTGCAGCCCGGCTTCGACCCCTCGCTGATCGACCCCACCCGGGCCCCGGGCGAGACCTTGGTTGGGGCGGCGATCGCCCTGGAGGGCACCAAGACCACGTTCCTCGAACGGTGGAACGCGGCGTTCTCCTTCCACGACGACGGCGCACCGTGGGGGCTGGTCGCACTGGATCAAGGCGCGAGCCGGGAACGGCTGATGGCCACCCTCGACGCTGCCATCCGGCGCCTCACGCCGGCTCGAACCGAACTGGCGGCGCCGCCCGCACCTACCGATCCCTCCTCGAGCACGGCCACCACCCTTCCCCGGACGACCAACCCGGCCCCGGTCCCGCTCCCGGCCGGCACCCCCGGCCCAGGATCCACAGGCGGAGGCACGACAGGAGGCGGAGCGTCGGCTGGCACCGGGACAGCCGGAACGGGGGGATCGACACCCGGCGGTGAAGAAGGAAGCCCCGACTTGGAGCCCTACGCCCGGGTGGTGGGGCCCTCGAACCTTGGCGTGCCCCTCGTCGACAACACCGTGAACTCCGTGGTCGAGACGCTCAGTGGCGTGCTGCGAGCGATCGGTCGCGGCTGACGACTTTGGCGCCGATGAACGCGACCCTCCACCGCTCGCCGACCTCCCCGGCGTAGGCTCGGCCCATGGACGACGACCGGACCGTCATCTCCTCCGGATTCGTCGTCACCCCGGAGACGGTGGCCGGCCGGACCTTCAGTACCTCCTTCCGCGGATTCGACCAGGGGGAAGTGCGCGCCTTCCTCGGACGGGTCAGCGAGGAGCTGGCGGCGGCGGCCGAGCGCGAGGCGCAGCTCCGTCGCCTCCTGCAGGAGGCCCAGGAAAAGGCGGCCCACCCCGAGGTCGACGAAGAGCTCCTCACTTCGGCGCTCGGCGAGCACGCGGCCAAGCTCCTCGCCAGCGCCCGCGAGCAGGCGGCGGCCATCCGCGGCGAGGCCGAGGCCAAGGCGACTCGCCTGCTCCGGGACGCGGAGAGCCAGATGAGCCGGGTCCGCTCCGAGGCCGACAGCCTGCTGGCTCGCCGGGTGGAAGAGGTGGACGGGGTGACCGCCAACTTGCGTAAGGCAGCGGAGGCTGACGCCCGGGCCCTTCGGGAGCGGGCCAAGGCCGACGCCGACGCCGAGGTCCAGTCGGCCAAGGCGCAGGGCCGGGAGATGGTCGCCGAGGCGCGGTCGATCCGGGAGCGGATCCTGGCCGACCTGGCCCGCCGCCGTCACATCGCCGAGGTCCAGCTCGACCAGTTACGGGCGGCCCGGGAGCGGCTTCTCGACGCCTACTCCCTCGTCCGCCGCACCCTGGACGAGGCGACGCAGGAGCTGAAGATGGCCGAGGTCGAGGCCCGGCTCGCCGCCGAGGATGCGGGCCGGCGTGCGGGCCCTCCCCCTCCGGCTCCACCGCCGCCGACACCGCCCCGCACCGGGCTCGACGTCGGCCCCCAAACCGGGGAACACGAAGCGGTCGCCGTTCCGGCCGGCTCCGCCTCCGACTCGCCAACCACTCCGCCGTCGGGTACGCCCGCCCTCGCCCCCAGCGGGGCGGCGGCAACGGCGACGGCCAGCTCCACCCGGGTGCGGCCGTCCCGCGAGCCCTCCCCCCGCTTCGAGTCACGCTTGCACCCGCCCATCCGACCGGACGAGAGCCGTCCCTCGTC
>JALZEC010000158.1 GCA_030862235.1 Actinomycetota bacterium
CCCGTCCCCTGCGACGTCTGTCAGGCCACGGGAGCCAAGCCGGGCACGACTCCGCAGACGTGCGGCACCTGCGGTGGATCGGGCGAGGTGCGCCAGGTCCGCCAGTCGATCCTGGGTCAGATGGTCACCTCCGGTCCGTGTGCCCGCTGCGGCGGCATGGGCCAGGTCGTGCTCGACCCGTGCGACGTCTGCCGCGGCGAAGGTCGGCGCACACTCGAGCGCTCGTACGCGGTGGAGGTCCCGGCTGGGGTGGACAACGGCAACACCCTGCGGCTCACCGGCTCGGGCGGAGCGGGTCCGCGTGGTGGCCCCCGGGGCGACCTGTACGTCCACCTCCGGGTCCGCCCGGACGAGCGGTTCACCCGGCAGGGGACGGACCTGGTCCACGTCCTCCACATCCCCTTCACCCAGGCCGCCCTCGGCGCCCACCTCCGCTACGAGACCCTGGACGGCACCGAGGATCTGGTCATCCCCAAGGGGACACAATCGGGACGCGTGTTCCGCCTACGGGGTCGGGGTGTGCCTCACGTGGACGGCCGGGGTCGAGGCGACCTCCTCGTCCAGATCATGGTCGACACCCCCACCAACCTGACCAAGGAGCAGGAGAACCTCCTCCGCCTCCTGGCCGCCGAGCGGGCCGAGGACGTCGCTCCTGCCGACTCCGGCTTCTTCGGACGCATCCGCTCCGCCTTCAAGTAGGCGCAGAGGCGGGCCCGGAGCTGTGGCCGTCGAGGCCGCCAAGGCCCATGTCTTCGTCGAGGACGTCAGCCAGCCAGAGCTGGCGCCCGCCGATCGCCACCACCTAGAGCGCGTCCTCCGGCTCCATCCCGGAGACGAGATCACCGTGTGCGACGGAGTGGGCTCGTGGCGGGTGTGCCGCCTGGGAGCGGCGGAACGGCTCGATTTTGCCGGTGAGGTCTGCTGGGAGGCCCGTCCCGACCCTCCCGTCGCCGTCGCCTTCGCCCTCATCAAGGGGGAGCGCCCGGAGTGGACGGTCCAGAAGCTCACCGAGGTGGGCGTGGACCACATGATCCCGTTCGTGGCCGACCGGTCCGTCGTCCGGTGGGACCCGGCCAAAATGGCCACTCAGAGTGAGCGATTCCGGAGGATTGCGCGGGAAGCGGCGAGCCAGTGCCGGCGGGCCTGGCTCCCCTTGGTCGAGAACGTCGTTCGCTTCGAGCACGCCGCCGCCCTGCCCCGAGCGGCGCTGGCCGAGGCGGGCGGACAACCCCCCTCGCTGGAGCATCCCCTCCTCCTGACCGGACCCGAAGGGGGCTGGTCGGAGAGGGAGCTGGCGACCGCCGCCGGGCTCCCCCGGGTCGCCCTCGGCCCCCACATCATGCGGGCGGAGACGGCGGCGGTGGCTGCCGGCACGCTGCTGTGCGCCCTCCGGGCTGGGGTGGTCGCCCCCGCTCGTCCGAGTGACCGCCAAACATCCTGAAAGGCGGCTCGGTCGCGGTCGAATTGCCACAGAGAGTCATTGCCGCAGGTCGGAGGGTCGCTGTAGGCTTATCCGCGGTTCAGGACGGGGGGGCTGGGTTGAGCGACCAGGAAGCGGCGGCGGGAGGTGCAGCCCAAACGTACGCCAGGCGCGTAGGCCAGCGGCTCCGGGCCATCCGTCGTCAAAAGGGCCTGAGCCTGCAAGAGGTCGAGGCCGCCTCAGGGCACGAGTTCAAGGCGTCGGTGCTGGGCGCCTACGAACGGGGTGAGCGCATCATCTCCGTCCCCCGCCTCCAACGGCTGGCGGGCTACTACGAAGTTCCGGTCGACCAGCTCCTCCCGCCCACGAGCGAGCTGGAGCGGGCGGCAGTCGCCGAGCCGGCCACGAAGGGTGGCGACGGGGCGACGCCGGTCGCGGTCCGGACGGAAAAGGTCACCTTCGACCTCACCCGATTCCGCGATATCAACGACCCGGAGCTAGAGATGGTCCGGCAGTACCTCAACAGCATCCAGGTCATGCGACAGGACTTCAACGGGCGGATGCTCACCATCCGCCGCGACGACATCCGCGCCATCGCCGGCATGTTCGGGCGCGATCCGAGCGCGTTGATCCAGCGGCTCGAGGAGCTGCAACTACGCCTCGCACTCTGAACCGGCCTGCCCCAGAATGGGGGACATGAGCAAGCCAACGGCGGGGCTGCGACTGGGCCGGAGGGTACGGGCGGTGCTGGTGCTCGTCCTGCTGGCCGTCGTCGCCTCGTCCTGCAGCGACCCCGAGCCCAACGGCCCGACGACCGTGCTGCGGGTCATGATGACCCACGACTGGGTCACACCTCCCTACATCGAGGCCGTGCGAGAGTTCGAGCGCCGGCACCCCGACGTTCGCGTCGAGACCGACAAGGGTCCGATCGGGAGCATGCCCGACCTCGTCCGGGCCGGGATCTCCAGCGGCGCCCCTCCCGACGTCGTCCAGGGCCACGCCCACTCCGGCGCCGGCCAGGGGCTGGCCCAGCCGGTCGACGACCTGTGGCGCAAGCACGGCCTCACCCCCGGCGAGTTCCTGCCCGGGGCGGTGGAGGACGTGACGTGGGCCGGCCGCCTCTACGGCCTTCCCTTGGACAGCAACGCCATGGTCATCCTCTACAACGTCGACCACTTCGAGGCGGCTGGGCTGCGGCCGCCCGGGACCGACACGTCCTTCGCCGACTTTGAGCAGATGGCCCAGGCCCTCACGACACCCGACGGCTCCCGGCGCGGGCTGGTCATCCCGCTCAGCAACTGGGTCACCTACGGGTGGATCCGGGCCAATGGCGGGCAGCTGGTCGAGATCGACGCCAACGGCCAACCCCGGTTCAGCTTCGACATGCCCGAGGTGATCGAGGCCATCGGGTTCCTCGACCGCCTCATCGAAGCCGGGTGGGCCTACGGCCCCGAGGGTCCCGACGCCGGTTCCTCGGACGCCTACGCCCTCTTCCGATCGGGGGCTGCCTCCATGCACGCCAGTGGGTCCTGGGACCTGGTCAAGGTGCTCAAGGACAACCCCGGGGGACGCTACGGCGTGGGCCTCATGCCCCGGGGCCTCACGGGGTCGACCGCCGGCACCGTGATGGGCGGGAGCAGCCTGTGGATCCCGGTCGGCTCCAGGCAGCGAGACCTGGCCTTCGAGTTCATGATGCTGCTGACCTCGGATCGCTACGCCCTCCAATTGGCGAGGGACGAGGGACGGCTTCCGGTGCGCCCTCGCCTGTTCTCCGACCGCTACTTCCAGACGGAGAACATGAAGGTGTTCGTGGAGCAGCTGGGCAGCGCCCACCCACCGATACTCGGGGCCCTCAACGAGGCCTCCAAGGCCTTCGAGCAGGCCCTGACGCGGGTGCTGCGAGAAGGAGCGAATCCCGCCGCCGCCCTCCAGGAGGCTCAGCTCCAGGCGGTTCGCTCGTCCGGGTCGGGCTGACGTGACCGAGCCGCAGGCCGCCTCTCCCTTGGCGGGCGCCGGCGTCGCCACCACCGGTCGCACCGTCTTCCAGCGCCTGCGGTTGTCGATCCTGGGCAAGATCCTCGCCGCCCTCGTCATCGTCCTGATCGTCTCGACGGCGGTGACGGCCGTTGTTGACGCCCGCCTAACCCGCTCGGTCGTGACCGGCCAGACGCGCCAGGTGGCCAGCTCCAACCTTCGGGTGCTCCAGGAGGCGTTCGCCGAGAGGCAGAGACACCTGGTCAGCACCATGCGGTCCATGGCCTTGCGGTTGGAGGACGAGAACCTGGCCGATCCCGCCCGGCGGGCCCAGTTGATCGCCAAGCTCGGGAGCGAGGCCGCCGACAACCAGCTCGGCCTGCTGGACGTGGTCACCGCCGACGGCGCCGCCCTCAACCCCCCGGTGGCGGTCGGACGCCTCACCGTCCGCCTGCCCGTGGGCGGGACCGCCGCCCCCTTCACCGTCGAACCCACCAGCCGGCTCCTGGCTACGACCGAGGGCCGCTTCGTGCAGGCCGTGCCCATCCCGCTGCGGGGAGGTCCCCGGGATCTGGTGCTGATCGGTGGCATCGAGTTCGGGGACGACCTGGCGTACGCCCTGCGCCGCCAGGTAGGGAACCTGCCCGAGGTCATCCTCGTCGTCGGCCGTCAGCTGGCGGGGACGACCCTGAGAGGCGCCCGCCCGGCACCGCCCGGGCTGGAGAACGAAGGGAGCGTGCCGTCCGACAGGCCCCGGGTGGTGTCGATCGATGGGACCCAAAGCATCCTGGCCTACGCCGCCGTCGGCCGGTCGGCCCAGGACCCCGTCGGTGGCGCGCTGGGCATCGCCCTGCCCGATCCGGCCGTTGCGTTCGACCGGCAACTGGCCGGGCGCCGGGTGGTGGCGGGCACGGTGCTGGCCGTGCTCGCGGTAGCCCTCGGCTGGCTGCTGTTCCGTGGCCTGACCCAGCCGCTGGTCAACTTGGCCCGCACCGCCGTACACATCGCACGCGGCGACCTGGAGGAGCCCTTCGTGGCCCAGGGCAACGACGAGATCGGCCGCCTGGCGGGAGCCCTGGAACGAATGCGCCAGGAGCTCCGGGCCAAGCTCGAGCTGGTGGAGCAGCAGGCCAAGGAGCTCCAGGTCAGCTCCCAGCGCATCGTCGCCGCCCAGGACGAGGAGCGCCGCCGCCTCGCCCGCGATCTCCATGACGGCATCCAGCAGCAGCTGGTCATGCTCCGGCTCCGGCTGGGCCTGGCCATGGATACCCCCGACGCCGCCGTCGAGTCCGACCTCCTCGAGCAGCTCGAACGTGAGCTCGACCGGACCATCGAGTCCCTGCGCGAGGTGAGCCACAACCTGTACCCCGCCATCCTGCGAGACCGCGGTCTCACCGCCGCGGTCCGCAGCTACGCCGGGCGGCTGCCCGTGCCCAGCACCCTCTCCGTGCTGCCGGAACCGCTGCCGCCGCTGCCCGCCGAGGTCGAGAGCGCGGCGTACTTCCTCATCAGCGAGGCGGTGACCAACATCGTCAAGCACGCGGACGCCAACGAGATCACCATGGCGCTGACGGCGGACGACGGGTACCTGACCGTGCGGGTGGACGACGACGGCAAAGGCTTCGAAGGCGCCGACCGAGCCCGCCGGGGCGGTCTGTTGCACATGGACGACCGGGTGCGGTCGTTTGGTGGAATGCTGCGCATCCAGAGCGCGCCCGGTACGGGGACCTCGGTGGTGGCATCGTTCCCGATCGCGACCAACGGCGGGCCCGGTGCGGAGGGAGCGGCGCTTACGCCGTCTGGCGCTGCAGGAAGAACAGGACCGCCGCCACCCGGTGGTTCGTATCCAGCTCCTCACTGAGCCCCAGCTTGCGGAAGATGGAGTTGATGTGCTTCTCCACGGCGCGCTCGGTGAGCGAGAGGGTGCGGGCGATGGCGGCGTTGGTCCTGCCCCCCGCCATCATGGCCAGCACCTCGTG
This sequence comes from Actinomycetota bacterium, assembly GCA_030862235.1. Taxonomy (GTDB): domain Bacteria; phylum Actinomycetota; class Acidimicrobiia; order Acidimicrobiales; family AC-14; genus JALZEC01. The sequence goes on from JALZEC010000158.1 coordinate 5,374, forward strand.
CTCTCTCTCGGTGAGCCCGTGGAGCCGGGACCGGCTGCGCCGGCGCTGCGCCTCGAGCAGCCCGTCCACCACCTTGGGGTCGAGGATCGACCCGCCGGCCGCCACCTCGCGCAACGCCTCGGCCAGCTGAGCCGGGTTCCCCAGCCGCTCCTTGAGCAGGTAGCCCCGTCCGTTCGACCCGTCCTTGAGCAGCTCGAGCGCATACTCGGGGTCGTCGAACTGGGAGAGGATCACCACGCCCAGGTTCGGCCAGCGCTTGCGGATCTCGTGGGCGGCGTCGATCCCCTCGGTGCGATGAGTGGGCGGCATGCGGATGTCGAGGAGGATGGCATCGGGGTTGGTCTCCTCGATGAGGCCCATGAGCTCCTGAGCGTCACCCGCAGTGGCCACGACCTCGATGCCCTCGATCGACGACAGTGCGCTGCGGGCGCCCTCGCGGACGATGTACCAGTCATCGGTGACGATCACCCGCAGCGAACGCCGTCCGTCCGGCCCTGTGCTCATGTGGCCTCTGGTTCCCCCCGGCCTTCATCGTAGGCCGCGCTGGTGGATTCAGGCCGCGGGCACGGCGGGCACGGTGAACACCTGGCCCGGGAAGATCAGATCGGGGTTGGCCTCGTCGACCAGCACCGCCCGGTTCGTCTCGATGAGCACCTGCCAGTAGGGCACGATCTCGGCGTCGGTCGCCGGCCGCCCCCATGCATCGCCCAGCACATCCTCGGCGATCGACCAGAAGGACTCGCCTGGCCGTACCCGCCATGTGGCCGCTTCGGCCATCTGCACCGGTGGCTCCTCGGCCACCTGCACCGGTGGCTCCTCGGCCACAGCCGGCGGGGTGGCGACCGCCGGCGATCCCGCCTCGGGGAGCAGGCGCATGGTCAGCGTGGGCGGGGGACGGGCTTGTCCGGGCTCGGCAATGGCGGTGGTCGTCGTCGTGCTGCTTGTGGTCAGCAGTTGTGCGGCGTGTCC
>JALZEC010000023.1 GCA_030862235.1 Actinomycetota bacterium
ACCCGCTACACCGTCGAGGGCCGGGTCGGCGACGATGCCACCCTCCGAGTCCTCGACAAGGGTGGGATCGCCCGGGACATCCCCTCGAGGACGGAGCACGACCCCCGTCTCCGAGGCACCAAGCACCGAGCCGCCTCGCTGCGGGAGGTCCTGGTCGCCCGGGGCGGGGCGGACGGGCGGAAGGTGGTGTTCGTGCCTGAGGTCAAGGACGGGGAGGTGACCGGGCTGACCCTGCTCCACGCCCGGTTCCACGACCGGCTGGAGGCCTCCGTGGCCAAGGAAGTCCTGGCCGGATACCTCGACCGCTACGACGCCCTGGTCGACGCGGTCACCGAGCGGGAGCCGGTGTTCGACGAGGCGGTGCTCGGGGAGATCCCGATCTTCGACCTGCTCACCGAACCCGTGCGGGTGCTGGCGGCGCGCTGGTCTGCCGGAACCTGATCCCGGAGCGGGCTGCGGTAGCGTTCACCTCCTCCTATGGACCGACCGCCGCCCGATCCCATCAAGCTCCTCAACGCCTGGATGGAGTGGGAGCGAGGCGAGACGCCCCCGGGGCGGGTCCTGAGCAACCTGAAGACGGCGGGCATGCGTGAGCTCCTGGACGCGCTGGCCGAGGCGGCCCAGGCCGAGCGGGTCGACGGCGGCGCCTGATCCCATCCCCCGTCCGCCCGGTGCCCGTCCGGGCGGGCCGCCACCATGGGCCGGTACGACCGAGGAGGAACGTCGCATCTCGCTGGCCGTCGTCCGCGAGGTGATGGCCGGGCGCCGCTCGGACATGGGTTCGCCGCCCGCCGCTCCGGCGGCGACCCTCCTCGCCCTGTTCGAAGAGCACGGCGACGTCCGCCTCATCCTGATCCGGCGTTCCTCCGCGCTCCCCGTGCACGCCGGCGAGATCGGGCTTCCGGGCGGGAAGGTGCACCCGGGGGAGGGGATGGTCGAGGCTGCCCTCCGGGAGGCCGAGGAGGAGGTGGGACTGCCGGCCTCGGCGGTCGAGGTAGTCGGCTGGCTGGAGCCGGTGGTCGGGCGGACGTCCGGCTCGGTCGCCCTGCCGGTCCTCGGCCTCCTCGCCGGACGACCGGTGCTCAAGCCCGACCCGGCCGAGGTGGCGGAGGTGTTCGACGTAGCTGTGGCCGACCTGCTGGTGGAGGGGGTCTACCGCGAGGAACGGTGGGACGTGCCCGTACCCGACCGGGCCATCCATTTCTTCGAGCTGGCCAGCCCGCCCGCGACCGTGTGGGGATTGACGGCCCGAGTCCTGCACCAGTTCCTGTCCCTGGTCATCGGGCGAACAGGCCGACCAGGACCGGGGCCAGGACAAGGGCAGGCAGGAAGGACGCCACGCGCACCCGTCTGAGCTCGAGTAGGCGGAGGCCGATCCCGAGGATCATCACCCCGCCGGTGGCTGTCATCTCGTCGATCATGCGGACGGTGAGCACGGCGTCGGCGGCGCTGGCGGCGAGCGTGAGGCTGCCCTGAACGGCGACGATGGTGAGGGCGCTGAACCCGACGCCCCAGCCCAGCGTGGCCGCGAACACGATCGAGACCAGGCCGTCCAAGGCTGACTTCACGAACAGGAGCTGGGCGTGGTCAGGGCCACCGAGCCCGTCCTGGATGGAGCCGAGGATGGTGAGGGGGCCGACGCAGAACAGCAGGCTGGCAGCCACGAATCCTTCGACGAAGCCCGAAGCCAGTGCCTCGTCCACGTGCTCGAGCGCCGGTTCGAGCGCCGGTCCCCGCTCGAACCGTCGCCGCAGCCGCTCACCCAGCCTCTCCAGCCGCTCCTCGATCCCCAAGAGCTCGCCCACGGCCCCGCCCGCGATGAGGGCGACCAGAGGGAAGACGACGTTGTGGGTCTCGAAGGCCTCCTGCATGCCGATGACGAGGGTGAGGAGGCCCACCCCGCTGAGCACCGTGGACCGCAGCCGCTCCGGCAGGCGCGATCCGACGGTGAGGCCGAGAGCGGTGCCAAACAGGACCGTGAGGACGTTGACGACGGTCCCGATCCCGCGCACCCGCCGACGGTAACCAGGCCGGCTCAGTCCCCCAGATACCGGGGTGACGCCCGGTACTGTGGGCAGCTTCGAGTGGAGAGGGTGGTGTGAGGTGCCTGAGGTCGAGATCGGGTTCGGGAAGTCGGGGCGGCGGGCATACGGGTTCGACGACATCGCCATCGTCCCCAGCCGGCGGACCCGCGACCCGGAGGACGTGGACATCTCGTGGGAGATCGACGCCTACACCTTCGACCTTCCGGTGATGGCTGCGGCGATGGACGGGGTGACCAGCCCGGCCACCGCCATCGAGATCGGCAAGCTGGGCGGCGTGGGTGTCCTCAACCTGGAGGGGTTGTGGACGCGCTACGAGGACCCGGAGCCGCTCTTCGACGAGATCGCCTCCCTGCCGACCGACAAGGCGACCCTGCGCATGCAGGAGATCTACGCCGAGCCGATCAAGCCTGAGCTGATCGGGCAGCGCATCCGGGAGATCAAGGAGGCCGGGGTCACGTCGTGTGCCTCGGTCACGCCGCAGCGCACCGAGCAGCTCGCCAAGGCCATCCTGGAGGCCGAGCTCGACCTCCTCGTTATCCAGGGCACGGTGGTATCGGCCGAGCATGTGTCCAAGACGGTCGAGCCGCTCAACCTCAAGCGGTTCATTCGAGAGCTGGAGATCCCCGTCATCGTCGGCGGCTGCGCCTCGTACCAGACCGCCCTCCACCTCATGCGCACGGGTGCGGTCGGCGTTCTCGTCGGCGTCGGTCCTGGTCACGCCTGCACCACCCGGGCCGTGCTCGGCGTCGGGGTTCCGCAGGCCACCGCCATCGCCGACGCCGCCGGGGCCCGGATGCGCCATCTGGACGAGACCGGCGTGTACGTCCAGGTCATCGCCGACGGCGGGATGAGCACCGGCGGCGACATCGCCAAGGCCATCGCCTGCGGCGCCGACGCGGTGATGGTCGGCTCCCCGCTGGCCGCCGCCGTCGAGGCGCCCGGCCGCGGCTACCACTGGGGGATGGCGACGTTCCATCCCACGCTCCCCCGTGGCGCCCGGGTGAAGACGTCGACTCGGGGCACGCTGTCGGAGATCCTGGTCGGCCCGGCCCACGAGAACGACGGCCGGCTCAACCTGTTCGGAGCTCTGCGGACGTCCATGGCCACCTGCGGTTACGAGTCGGTCAAGGAGTTCCAGAAGGCCGAGGTCATGATCGCCCCCGCCCTCCAGACCGAGGGCAAGAGCCTCCAGCACGCCCAGGGCATCGGGATGGGAGCCTGACGGGGACATGACCGACCTGGCGACGGCACCCCTCAGGCACGACACCATCCTGGTCGTCGACTTCGGGGCGCAGTACGCCCAGCTGATCGCCCGCCGCGTGCGCGAGGCGCACGTCTACAGCGAGATCGTGCCCCGGGAGACGCCGGTGGAGGCCATGTTGGCGCGGCGCCCGGCCGGGATCATTTTCAGCGGGGGTCCGAAGTCCGTCCACGTCGAAGGAGCCCCGTCCATCGACCCCGCGATCTACGACACGGGCGTCCCCGTCCTCGGCATCTGCTACGGCGCCCAGCTGGTGGCCCAGCAGCTGGGTGGTCGCGTCGCCCGCACCGACGCTGGTGAGTACGGGCGCACCGAGCTGGAGGTCCTGGGAAGCTCGGCCCTGTTCGAGGAGCTTCCCGGCATCCAGGACGTGTGGATGAGCCACGGCGACTCGATTGTGGAGCCACCTCCTGGCTTCCGAGTCACGGCCCGCACCGGGATGGTCCCGGTGGCCGCGCTGGAGGACGGCGATCGCCGCATCTACGGCGTCCAGTTCCACCCCGAGGTGGCTCACACCGCCCGGGGCCAGGAGATCCTCAAGCACTTCCTGTACGACGTGTGCGGGTGCCGTCCCTTGTGGACGATGACCTCGATCATCGAGCAGGCGGTCGAGGCCATCCGGACTCAGGTCGGGGACGAGAAGGTGATCTGTGGCCTCTCTGGTGGAGTGGATTCGGCGGTGGCGGCCGCCCTCGTGCACAAGGCGGTCGGCGACCAGCTGACGTGCGTCTTCGTCGACACCGGCTTGCTCCGGGCGGGCGAGGCGGAGCAGGTCGAGGACGCATTCCGCCGCCAGTTCGGGGTCGACCTCGTCCAGGTCAAAGCAGCCGACCGTTTCCTGGAGGCGCTCGAGGGTCAGCTCGACCCGGAGGGCAAGCGGCTGGCCATCGGGGCGACGTTCATCCGGGTGTTCGAGGAGGTGGCCGCCGAGTTCGAGGACGCCCGCTTCCTCGTGCAGGGCACCCTCTACCCGGACGTGATCGAGTCGGGCACCCGAGACGCGGCCCGCATCAAGTCCCACCACAACGTGGGCGGGCTCCCGGCCGACATGCAGTTCGAGCTGGTCGAGCCGCTGCGCCTCCTCTTCAAGGACGAGGTGCGGGCGGTGGGCGAGGAGCTGGGCCTGCCGGAAGAGATGGTCTGGCGTCAGCCGTTCCCCGGTCCCGGCTTGGCCGTGCGGATCGTGGGCACGGTCACTCCCGACCGGCTGGACATCCTCCGGCGGGCTGACGCCATCGTGGTCGAGGAGATCAAACGGGCCGGCCTGTACCGGCAGCTGTGGCAGAGCTTCGCCGTCCTGATCGGGGTGCGGACGGTCGGGGTGATGGGCGACGAGCGGACGTATGCCTATCCGGTCGTCGTCCGGGCGGTGACCAGTGACGACGCCATGACCGCCGACTGGGCCCGCCTACCGGCAGAGCTCCTGGAGCGGCTGTCGACCCGGATTATCGCCGAGGTGCCCGGGATCAACCGGGTCGCCTACGACATCACGTCCAAGCCGCCGGGCACCATCGAGTGGGAGTGACGCCCGTACAGCTGCCGGTGTAGCTCCACGTACACCGGCGGGACGATGGCAAATGACGCCGTCGCCTGTACCTTCGACTCGTGAAGGTGAGCCGCAGCCAGTGGTCGGATGGCGCCCTGGCCGCCTTCGCCCTCTTCATCAGCGCCAGCGTCCTGGTCACCTTCCCCAGCCGGGACTGGTCGCCCGGGCTCGCCGCGTGGGCCCTCGTCGTGGCGCACAACGTCCCCGTCGCCTTCCGCCGGCGGTGGCCCCGCGCCGCCTTCGCCGTCAGCACCGCGGCCGGCGTTCTCTACCTGGCTCTGGACTGGCCCATGGTAGGGCTGGGGCTGGCCGCGCTGATCATGACCTACTCGCTGGCCGCCACCACTCCCCGGCGCCACTCCCTGCCGGGCCTGGGCGCGATCGAGCTGGCCCTCGTCGCCGAGGCCCTGCTCGGGGAGGGACGGGCTCAGCCCGACACCCTTCTCGGCAACCTGGTCATCCTCACCGCCGCCTGGGTCCTCGGCGACGGCACCCGCCGGCGCCGGGAGGACGCCGTGTCCCAGCAGCAGCGCCTGGCCCGCCAGGCCGTGTTGGACGAGCGGATGCGCATCGCCCGCGAGCTCCACGACGTTGTCGCCCACAGCATGAGCGTCATCGCCGTCCAAGCCGGCACCGGCCGAATGGTCATCGACGACGACCTGGACCACGCCCGCCGGGCGCTGGCTTCGATCGAGGAGACCAGCCAGCGGGCGCTGGACGAGATGCGCCGGTTGCTGGGCGTGCTCCGGGCGGACACGGACACGTCCGACCCGGCGGCCCTCGCGCCTGTCCCCACTCTGGACGACATCGACCGGCTGGTCGCCTACGCCGTCCAGGGCGGAACCCCCGTCGACGTCTCGATCGACGGTGATCGTCGGGCGGCCCCGGCCGGGATCGAGCTGGCTGCCTACCGGGTGCTGCAGGAGGCCCTGACCAATGTGCGGCGCCATGCCGCAGGCGCTCCGGCGCGGGTCCACGTCGCCTTCGAATCCAACGAGCTGGTCGTGGAGGTGGAGAACCCCCTCACAGACGGGCAGCCGGCGGTAGGGAGCGGCGGCGCTGGGCACGGACTCCTCGGCATGCGGGAGCGGGTGTCTCTGTACGGCGGCACCTTCGAGGCCGGCCCCCGCCCCGACGGGACGTTCCGGGTGAGCGCCCGCATCCCCTACGAGAACGAGAACCGGTGACGATCCGCGTCGCCGTGGCGGACGACCAGCCCCTCGTGCTCGAGGGTTTCGCCACCATCGTCAGCCGGGCCGGCGACCTGGAGCTTGTCGGCCAGGCGGCCAACGGGGAGGAGGCGGTTCGCCTCGCCCGGCAGGGCAGTCCCGAGGTGTTCCTCATGGACGTGCGGATGCCCGTGCTGGACGGCATCGAAGCCACGCGGCGGATTACCGCTGACCCGGAGACGGCCGGCGTGAAGGTGCTGATCCTCACCACCTTCGACCTGGACGAGTACGTGTTCTCCGCCTTGCGAGCAGGGGCCAGCGGGTTCCTCTTGAAGGACGTAGGCCCCGAGGCCCTCCTGGAGGGCATCCGAGTGGTGGCTGCCGGAGAGGCCCTCCTCGCCCCGCGCGTCACCAAACGGCTCATCGAGCAGTACAGCCGGCGCCCGGAGGGCGTGCCGAGGGACGACCGGGCGCTGGCTGTGTTGACCGACCGGGAGCGCGAAGTCCTCGCCCTCGTGGGTCGGGGACTGTCCAACCAGGAGATCGCCGAGCGGCTGTTCATGAGCCCGGCCACGGCCAAGACGCACGTCGTGCGGACCATGGCCAAGCTGCACGCCGGCGACCGAGCTCAGCTGGTCGTCATCGCCTACGAGACGGGGCTGGTGACTCCCGGAGCCTGACGCTCCACCTCCTGCGGTACGCCCGTACGGCGCAAGGTGCACTGCAGATCGATCCTCCTGGGCGACGACGGGCGACGCCGTTCGGTTCACGCTGCACCTATGGAACCGATCGTCATCGAAGGGCTGACCAAGCGGTACGGGCCGGTCCTGGCGGTGGACAA
>JALZEC010000215.1 GCA_030862235.1 Actinomycetota bacterium
GGCTGGAAGGTTGTTCAGCCTCGCCGCCAGGGCCGGCGAGGCTGGGATCCGGCTCGACACCCGTGACGAGATCGTCTGCGCGCTAAAGGTCTCGACGGTTGACGAAGCCGTCGTCGATCCGCGGTTCGAGCCCGGAGGGCCGTTCGCCGACTTCCGGTTCAGCCCCGGCGCCAACCGCAGCGACGTGGAGCGACGGGTCCGGGATCGCTACCTGGCGCTGGCCGCCACCAACGACGATCACTTCGTCGCACCCGGCCGATCGGACGCACCCACCGGCAGTGGCTTCGGTTCGGCCCTCTCGGCCTATCGCCACCTCCACCAGGTCGCCCTCGATTTGGCATGGCGCCTCGGGATTGGAGGCGAGGACATCTCCCAGGCCATGGCTCGCGAGGCTGCGGCACAGCACTACCTGACCGACGCCTTCGCCGCCGGGCATCTCCGAACTCCGGTTGCCTCCATTCGCAGGTACTGGAAGGCGCGGTACCCGAGCTTCTGGGAGCACCTCCAGCGCAAGGTGGCGTCCGACACCGCCGGGGCGTTGCGGGAGCTCAGCGGCCTGCTGCGGCTGCTGCCGCACCGCTTCGTCTACCACCGCACCCTTTCCGAGCTCACCGCCAGGACGAGCCAGTATCCCGAGCTCTCGGTGGGCGACCTGGTGGCTCGGGCCTTCCACGACTGGGACAACACCCGTGGGCTCGCCCTTGACGGTCGTGGAGTGGTCTTCGGCGACGGCCACGTCAGCGAGGGCGTGACCATGGACCTCGCCCTCGGCGCGGTGCGGGCGGGCATCGACGACGTGGAGGTGGCCTTCGAACTTGGGGTAGCAGGCAGGAAACTGAGCGCCGAGGCCCTGTACGCCAGGGTGCGCGAGGCCACGGGAGCAGGCGTCGACGCATTCCTGCCCGAGGAGCGAGTGCCACGCCTGTCAGGCGAGAACCCGGGCCAGAACTGGTGGGCCAGGGACGTTGAGAGCTTGTGGGAGTCACCAATGGTGGGGGGCACGGGGACGACGGTGGGCGAGGCCCTGGTCGCCATGCTGGCGCCGGGCGAGCAGTTCATCCGCCAGGTGGAGAGCCTGGGTGAAGGCCTCGCCGGGGGCCACGGTGTCTTCGGTGTCCCCGTCCTCGGCAACTGGTTGACCAAAAAGTGCTGCCAGGCCTACCACGATGGTTTCGTACAGCCCCTGGCCCAAGACCCCGAGCGGGTACTCCTGGGCCTCGTCCACAGCCCTCCGGCGTCGCCAGAGCCGGAGAGAGCGCCGTCCGCGTGGGCCGTCGTGCAATGAGCGGCCCCTGGCTGCCAACCGTACCGTGAGCATCTCCGAGACGCTCGGCTTCAGCGGCGCTGCAATTGCCGGCTACGCCTATCTGCCGCAGATCACCCACCTCATCAGGGAGCGGTGCTCGGCCGGCCTGAGTGAACGGGCCTTCATCCTTTGGTTGATCGCCTCTGCATTCATGACCTTTCATGCGGTGACGATTCGTGCGCCCGTCTTCGTCCTGCTGGGGTTACTGCAGGTTGTCTCGACCGCCGTCATCGCCTACTACGGTCGCCGTTACCGCGGTCGGGCCTGCCCGCACCACGAGCTCAGTCCGGCGGCCTGAGGCGAAGCCGTCTCGATGCGATTCGCCGGGGAGGTTGACAACCGCCCCCCGGCTGGCTTGGGCTCCGACGGCTCGGTGCTCGTAGGCCTTGGTCGGTTCAGCCGTGCTCGCCGGGGAAGACGTCCCGGTCGGACTTGTGCCACACCGGGTGGTCGCCGGAGGTCTCGACGTTGAAGCCGTAGTCGTAGACCAGGGTGCCCCCGATGGTCCCTCCCAGGGTGGTGAGGGCAGCCACCAGCACGCTGAGGGCGAGCGCCACCGCCCCGGTGTGGCTGTCGTCGTCGTAGACGAGCGTCCTCAGGGCGATGGCGACGAGCACGACGACGGTGAGGGCCACCATGGTCCAGGCGTGGGCGTTCACCGTACGGCGGGCCTGGGTGCCCTTCTCCGTTGACTTGAGCCAGTCCCAGAACCCAGTGACTGCGGCAAGGAGGGCGGCCGCCAGGCCCCCAACCAGGGCGAACGTCCCGGCCCGGTAGAAGTCCCTGGCCCACTCCTGGTCCTGGCCCAGGAACGAGATCAGGTCGAAGGCGCCGGCGAGTATGTAGGCGCCGACGGGTATGTCGGTAAGCGGGGGATGGAGCGGTTTGCCCGCCCAGCCCCGCAGGCCCTTGAACTTGCGGCCCCGGAACGTCAGCGAGGGCCGGAACGAGAGCGCGGGCATGTCAGGTCCTCCTTCCTTTGGGTGCCACCGTGACGCAGCACTCCCCTGGTCTGGGGTCTCGACGGGCCTCGATATCAGCGCCCTCCATGCCTTCGACGACGCCCTCGAGCAGGGAGAGGTTCATGCCGCAGACGAGGTCGCGGTGGCGCTCAGAGAGGGAATGGAAGGGGCAGTTGCCCAGACGGACCGCGCGTCCCTCCCGTCGGGGTTCATACCCGTAGCGCTCCAGGGCCTGGGCGAGGGCGATCAACCGACGCTCGCGGCTGGCCCGGGGATTGAGTCGGGCGCGCAGCTCTTGCCCCAGGCGGCGGCCGAATCGACGGGCGACCTCGACCAGCGACTCCCGTGCCGGGCGGTCCTCGGCCTCCTCCACCGCCTCGGCCAGGAGCTCGGCGGCGAGGTCGTAGTGGCGGGGAGGCAGGCTGACCGAGTGCTCGACCGAAGATCGTCGGTACAGCTTGGCTGGCCGGCCAGCGCCCGGACCTGTTCGCCCTGTGAGGCGCCGGTAGGTGACCTCGAGGAGGCCGGCATCGACCAGCTTGTCAAGGTGGAAGGCGGCCAACGACCGCTGCACACCGACAGCACTCGCCGCCTCGTCCCGGCTGACATCGGCCGGCTGGGCGACCACGTAGCGATAAAGGGACCGCCGCACTGGCTCCTGGAGCGAGCCGATGGCGGTGAGCTCCTCGTCGAGAGGAGCGGGCTCGTGCGTCTGGGCCATGGCTAGGTCGTCCTCCCGGCCCGCGTCAGGGAGAGGAACTCCTGGCGCGTCCTCGGGTCCTCCCGCACCAGACCGCTCAGCGCCGACGTGATAGTCCTCGACCCACGTGCCTTGGCGCCTCGCAGGGTCATGCACAGGTGTTCCGCCTCGAGGACGACACCCACCCCCTTGGGGCGGAGGTGGCCGTCGATCCAGCTCGCCACCTGGGTAGTGAGCCGCTCCTGGGTCTGCAACCCCCGGGCGCAGCTCTCCACGACGCGGGCCAGCTTGGAGAGACCGAGGACGCGCTCGGCGGGCAGATAGCCGACGTGGCCCACGCCCACGAACGGCAGCAGGTGATGCTGGCACAGGGAGTGGAAGGGAATGTCTCGAGCGACGACGAGCTCGTCGTAGCCCTCGTCGTTGGGAAACGTGGTCAGGTCGAAGGCCCGGGGCGTGAGCAGCTCGGCGTAGGCCTGCGCCACTCGACTAGGGGTGTCACGCGTGGAGTCGCCATGGATATCCACTCCCAGCGCATGGAGGAGTGAGCGCACGGCGCCCTCCGCTGCCCCGAGATCGACTTCGGGCACAGCAGGCACGACCCGCAACACTCGGCCCGATGTGGGCCCTGGTTCGACGGCCGTGCCTGTTCCGCGTTCTATGACTAGCATGTCCTTAGTTTAGAGCCTCGGCCTGCGAAGTGCCACCAGCTTTCCCAAATCGCCTGCTCGTCGGAAAAAAGGTCGCGCTAACTCGTGGAGGGGTGTAAAACTAGTGATCGTTAGTTCAACATCTTAGGGGCGATGCCCCCTCATCTACAGGAGCGCTTACATGACCTCGATCATCGACGCAGTGTGGTCCCTTCGCACCGGCATGCGCCGGCTCTGGGCCGTCCACGCGATCTGGACCCGCCAGTACATCATCGCCGCCGTGGCCGGAACACCAG
>JALZEC010000226.1 GCA_030862235.1 Actinomycetota bacterium
GGCGAGGAGCCCAAGGCCTACTTCGGGGACTCGGCCGATCCGTCCCGGCCCCGGGTGCGGTCGCTGGCCGAGGAGGCGGCCAGGGTGGTCCGTACCCGGGTGCTCAACCCGAAGTGGATCAGCGCCATGCAGCGCCACGGCTACAAGGGAGCCTTCGAGCTGGCGGCGACCGTCGACTACCTCTACGGCTACGACGCCACCGCCCACGTCGTGCAGGACTGGATGTACGAGCGGGTGACCGAGGCCTACGTGGCCGACCCCGAGGTCCGGAAGTTCTTCGAGCGGTCGAACCCCTGGGCCCTCACGTCGATCGCCGAGCGCCTTCTCGAGGCGAAGGACCGGGGGCTGTGGGACGCCTCCCCAGAGGCGCTGGCCGCCTTGCGCTCGGCGCTGCTCGAGGCCGAGGGTTGGGAGGAGGGCCGGTGACCAGGGGCGCCGGCCGGCCGCACTTTCCCTTCTCCGCCGTCGTTGGGCAGGAGGACGCCAAGCTGGCGTTGCTGCTGGTCACCGTCGACCCGTCCATCGGGGGCGTGCTCCTGCGGGGCCAGAAGGGGTCGGCCAAGACCACCCTCGCCCGGGGGCTGGCCGCGCTCCTCCCCGGCGAGGCGCCGTTCGTCGAGCTGCCCCTGGGCGCGACCGAGGACCGGGTGGTGGGATCGCTCGACCTGGCCGCCGCCCTCACCGGCGAGGGGGTGAGGTTCCAGCCCGGACTGCTGGCCGCCGCCCACGGGGGCGTCCTGTACGTGGACGAGGTCAACCTGCTGGCCGACCACCTCGTCGACGTGCTGCTCGACGTCGCCGTCTCCGGCTTCAACCGGGTGGAGCGGGAGGGGATCGCCCACAGTCACCCGGCCCGGTTCGTGCTCGTCGGTTCCATGAACCCCGAGGAGGGGGAGCTGCGCCCCCAGCTCCTCGACCGCTTCGGCCTGGCCGTCGACGTGGTCACGAGCACCGACCCGGCCGAGCGGGCCGAGGCCGTTCGCCGCCGGCTCGCCTTCGACAGCGATCCGGAGGCGTGGCGTTGTGATTGGCGAGCACGGGATGTTCTCGAGTCGCAACGGCTGGCTGCCGCCCGGTCGGCGGTAGTGCCCGACTCCCTGCTCGACACCATCACCACCCTCTGCAGCGCGGTCGGCGCCGAGGGGCTGCGGGCCGACATCGTCATCTGCCGGGCGGCGGCTGCGCTGGCCGGACTGGAAGGCAGGGCCGAGGCCACGGTGGACGACGTCCGTCGCGTCGCCCCCATGGCCCTGGCCCACCGGCGTCGCCGCCAGCCGTTCGAGGACCCCGGCCTCTCCCAGGAGGAGCTGGACGAAGCGCTGGAGCAGGCCCAAACCGAGGCGGACGGAGAGGCTGGCCAGGCGCCCGAACGACCGCCGGCCAAGCCGGCCGAACCCACGGCCGTGCGCCGCCTGGAAGCCCCTCGTTCGAGCGGCAGGGCCGAGGGGCGCCGGTCGACGGTCGAAGGCCCAAGGGGGCGGCTGGTCGGGGACCGGACCCCCAACGGTCCTCTCAGCTCCGTTGCCGTTCCCGCCACGGTCCGGGCCGCCGCCGCCCGGGGCGCGCCGGTCGCGGTCGAACGGACCGACCTGCGGGAGGCGGTGCGGGAGGAACGGGCCGGGAACCTCGTGGTCCTGGTCGTTGACGCCTCGGGCTCGATGGGTGCCGAGCGGCGCATGCAGGCGGCCAAGGGCGCCGTCCTCAGTCTCCTGCTCGACGCCTACCAGCGCCGCGACCGGGTGGCCCTGGTCACCTTCCGCGGCGACCAGGCGGACGTCGCCCTTCGCCCGACAGGGAGCGTGGAGGTGGCTCGCGCTCGCCTCGGCCAGCTGCCCACCGGTGGACGGACACCACTGGCGGCCGGGATCCTCACCGCCCTCGAAGTCGCCCAGGCCGGAGGCAGCGACCGCCACCGGCCGCTCCTCGTGCTGGTGACCGACGGCCGGGCGACCTCCGCCCCCGACGGGCTGGACCCCGTGGCCGCCGCCCACCACGCCGCGGCCCGGGTGCGCCAACGACGGGTCCCCGCCGTGGTCGTCGACGCCGAAGACGGTCCCACCCGGCTTGGGCTGGCCTCCGAGCTGGCGGGGATCATGGGCGCTCGCCACCTCACGCTCGCCGAGCTCGAAGCGGGTGTGCTCGCACACGAAATCACAGCCGCCGCCGACGGCGGATGGACGCAGACCACGTCGTAGCCGTCGCCGACCGGCTCCCGCAGCAGGCGAGGGTGATCGGCGGTCAGCGGCAGGCGGCGACCAGGGAGGGGAAGGGGTTGATCGTGGCCGAGCCCCCGCCGGGATGGATCTCGAAGTGGAGGTGCGGGGACGTGTACCGGGCGTCGCCGGTGTTGCCGACGTAACCGATGATGTCGCCGCCAGCGACACTGCCCCCTTCTCCGTACTCGTCCAGGTGGGCGAAGTAGTACCGGTTGCCGTCCCGCCCGTAGAGCTGCACGGCGAGCCCGCCGGCTGGGTTGGGGTACCGCTCGACCGTCCCGCCCACGGGGGCGAAGATCGCCGTTCCCGTGGGGGCGAAGAGGTCGACGCCGTTGTGGCGACCGCCGTCCTGGGGGCGCACGTAGCCGTAGTCGTTGACGAAGGTCGCGCCCGGCACCGGGCAGTCCCATGAGTTGGGGACGGCGATCAGCTGGCCGTCGGTGATGAGGTCGGGGTCGCGGATCCCGTTGGCCGCCGCCAGCTGGCCGAGGGGGACCCCGAGGCGGATGGCGATGTCGCTGAGGGCGTCCCCCGGGCGCACGGTGTAGCGGCCACTGGAGGGGGCGGTGGACGCGGCGGGCGTCGGAGCGAGGGAGCCAACAGGAGGGACGGCGATGAGCCGGCCGGCGGGAACCCAGTTGGGGTCGCTCAGCCCGTTCGCCGCCGCCAGTTGCCCGACGGGCACGCCAACCCTCTCGGCGATGTCGGTCAAGGTCTCGCCCCTCTCGACGACGTACTCGGTGGCCGAGCCGCCGTCGGAGGGGACGACGAGGAGATGGCCGGCGACGATGAAGTCGGGGTCGGAGATCCCGTTGGCCGCAGCCAGCTCTTCGACGGCGACACCGAGGCGGCGGGCGATGTCCGAGAGGGTGTCCCCTGGGCGCACCTCGTACTGGTGGGCACCCGCCAGATGGATCCCCGCGACCAGGGCGGCCACGACGACAGCCAGGGCGACGAGCCGTTTGGCCTGCACTGCGCCACTCCTCTTCTGCCTCTTCGCCCGAGCGGCAGGATAACAACAGGAGCAACAGTTGTCACATGGGCAACAGGAGCCCCAGAGCCACCAATCAGCCGGTGAGCAGCTCCAGGAGGGCCGCCCCGCTCACCCAGCTCCCGGTGACGTCGGTGAACTTTCCGTCGCCCTCGTACTGGAGGAGCCGGACGGAGGCACTGCACACCGAAGGCAGGAGGCGGACCTGGCGGCCGTTGCAGGAGTACGGGTGACCCATGAAGCTGGGCTCGTCGCGGGTTGCCTTCAGCTTCTCGGTCAGCTTGTCGGCGTTCAGCGATCCCTCGCCCAGGCTGTTGAGGAGGCGGTGGAGGTTCATGACCAGGGAGAATCCGGCGGCGGAGAGGAGCGAGGGATTGGCGTCTCCCGGCCCGTACTGGCGGAGCTTGTCCCTGAAGGTCGCCACCTCCGGGTTGTCGGTCGCGGTGTAGGGGAGCACGGCGGCCGAGAAGGTCACGCCCCTCGCCGCCGCTCCGCCGGCGTCGAACACCTCCTGCGCGCCGCACGCGCTGGGGAAGAAGATGCGGGCCCGCACCCGTAGCGCCTGGGTCGCCTGGAGGACACGGGTACAGCCCTGGGCCGGGAACACGGCGATCAGGACGTCTGGGCTGGCGGCGGTGGCCGAGCGGACGGCGGGGATGAAGTCGGCGGCGTCCGCCTTCTCGGACACGATCTTGAGGTCGGTCACGCCCCGCTTCTTGAGGACCGTCTGGGCGGCCAGCACCGCCGCCTCCTGGAGCCCGGGCAGGTCGAGATGGACGATGCCCACCTTCTTGGCCTGGAGGGTGGCAGTGATGTACTCGGCCTGGCCGAGGAGGTCGGCGGCCAGCCCCCCGGCGAGGGCGAATGACCACGGCGACGCCAGCTCCTCACCCAGGGCCGGGGTGAGGGTGACGTAGGGGATCTTGGCCCGCTCCAGCACGGGCAGGGAAGCGGAGGCGCCGAGGTCGACGCCTCCCAGAACGGCCACAGGGGACTTGGCCCGAAGCTGGTTGGCGCAGGCCTGAGAGGACTCGGCGGTGCCCTGGGTGCGGCAGACCTCGAGTTGGAGTGGGCGGTTGTGGACCCCGCGCAGCTCCTCGTTCACGTACCGCACCGCCGCCTCCGCGTCCCGGCGGACCTCGGGGAACGAGCCGGTGGGGGAGTCCTCCATGTTGATCATGCCGACGGGAAGGGGCTTGCCCGTTGCCCGCCTGGCCCCGCCCCGGTCTTCGTTGTCTCCGGAGCAGCCGGCGGCCAGCACGCCGGCGGCCACGACGGCGGCCAGGAAGCGGGGAGGGCGAGGCATGGGTGGATTCTCCCACGGGGTCCGCGGCTCGGGCCTCTACTGTCCGCCCATCGGCTCCGACCTCAACGAGACCCTCCTGTTCCTCCTCCTCGGCCTCGGTGCGGGCGGGGTGTACGCCGCACTCGGCCTCGGGCTGGTGGTGGTCCACCGGGTCTCTGGTGTGGTGAACGTCGCCCACGGGGCCATGGCCAGCGCCGCGACCTACGTCTTCGTCGACCTGCGGGCCGATATGCCGTTCGCCACCGCCCTCCTCCTCGCCCTGCTGGTCGCGGCCGTGCTCGGCCTCGTCGTCCACTGGCTGGTCTTCAGGCCGCTCCGTCAAGCCCCCACGCTGGCCCGGGTGGTCGCCTCGGTCGGCCTCATGGTCGCCCTGCAGGCGGCGATCGTCCTCCGCTTCGGGAGCGCGAACCGGTCGGTGGCCGCGGTTCTGCCCTCCCAACCCGTCTCCCTGTTCGGCGTGGACGTACCCCGCGACCGTCTGTTGTTGGCCGGCCTGGCCGTCGCCGCCGCCGCCGCCCTGTGGGCCCTGGGTCGGTTCACCCGCACCGGCCTGGCGAGCCGGGCGGTGGCCGATGACCCGGACGCCGCCGCCGTCCTGGGCTGGTCGCCGGACGCCGTGGCCGCCGTCAACTGGGTGCTGGCCAGCACGCTGGCCGGCCTGGCCGGGATCCTGGCCGCCCCCATCACCGCCCTGAACCCCACCACCTACAGCCTCCTGGTCGTCCCCGCCCTCGCCGCCGCCGTGGCCGGTGGCCTCTCCTCCTTCGGGGGCACGGCCGCCGCCGCCCTCGCCCTGGGCATGGCTCAGTCCGTCCTCGTCAAGTTCCAGACCGCGGGCGGCCTGCTCGCCCGGCCCGGCCTCCGCTCGGGCCTGCCCTTGCTGGTCATCGTCATCGCCATGGTCGTGCGCGGGTCGAGCCTCGCCGGACGCGAGGATCCTCCCAACCTGCGGCTTCCGGCCGCGCCCCGACCTCGCCGCCCGTTGCTCGCCGCCACCACGGGCACCGCCCTGGCCGTCG
The DNA here is from genome assembly GCA_030862235.1 of Actinomycetota bacterium. GTDB lineage: Bacteria > Actinomycetota > Acidimicrobiia > Acidimicrobiales > AC-14 > JALZEC01. The sequence goes on from JALZEC010000226.1 coordinate 5,533, forward strand.
CCGCGCTGTTCACCCTCGGGTCGGACCTCCGTCTCGCCCTCGTCCAGAGCCTGATCGGCGCCGTGGTCTGCCTCTCGCTGGTGATCCTCACCGGCTACCTCGGCCAGATCTCCCTGGTGCAGATGGGACTGGCCGGTGTCGGCGGCTTCTTCCTCAGCCAGTTGGCCGACGGTGCCGGCGTCCCCTTTCCCCTGGCCCCGCTCGCCGCCGCCCTCGGCGTGGGTCTCCTCGGCCTGCTCCTGGGCCTGCCCGCTTTGCGGGTCCGCGGGATCAACCTGGCCATCGTCACCCTGGCCGCCGCCTTGGCCGTGGAGGAGTTGGTGTTCAAGGACCCGTTCTTCACGGGAGGCGTGGCCGGCACCACCGTGCCCGACCCCACGCTGTTCGGCCTCGACCTGGGCGTCGGCGGCGAGCGGGCCACGACCTACCCCCGTCCCGTCTTCGGCCTGTTCGTGCTCGCCGTCCTGGTCAGCCTGGGACTGGCGGTCGCCGCCCTGCGCAGGGGCGCCGCCGGGCGGCGGTTCCTCGCCGTACGGGCGAACGAGCGAGCGGCCGCGGTGTCGGGAGTGGACGTGGCCCGCACCAAGCTGGCCGGCTTTGCCGCGTCCGCCTTCGTGGCCGCCCTCGCCGGGGCGTTGCTCGGCTACGCCCAGGGACGGCTGTCGTTCGGCTCCTTCGGCGTCTTCGCGTCGCTGTCGTACCTGGCCGTGGCCTACATCGGCGGCATCGCCCGAATCTCCGGAGCCATCGTCGGCGGCCTGCTGGCGAGCGGGGGACTGGTCCTCGTCGCCCTCGACCAGGCGGCGCGGCTCGGGCGGTACGAGCTCCTTGTCACCGGTCTGGCCTTGGTCGCCATGGCCGTGCGCTTCCCCGACGGCCTGGTCAGCGTGGCGGACCGGTTCCTGCACAGGGGCCCTCCGTGAGCGGCGTGCTCGAGGTTCGGAGCGTCCGAGTGCGGGTCGGCGGCATCGACGTCCTGACCGGGGTGGACCTCGAGGTCTGGCCGGGCACAGTCGTCGGCCTGGTGGGGCCCAACGGGGCGGGCAAGACGACCCTGCTCGACGCGGTCAGCGGCCTCGTTCCGCTCTCGGCCGGGGACGTCGTGCTCGGAGGGACCGACCTCGCCGGGCTGCGACCCCATCAGCGGGCGCGGCTCGGTCTCGGACGCACCTTCCAGGGGCTGGAGCTGTTCGACGACCTCGCCGTCCGGGAGAACCTGCAGGTTCCGGCCGAGGCGAAGGGCCGTTCCGCCCACGCCCCCGTGGAAGGGGACGACCGGCTCCCGCTCACCCTGTCGCACGACGAGCGCAAGGGCGTGGCCCTCGCCCGTGCCCTCGCCGGCGGGACCGACACCCTGCTCCTCGATGAACCCGCCGCCGGCCTGGACGCGTCCGGGCGCCGCGCCCTGGAGGCCCGGCTGCGCTCGCTGGCCGAGGACGGGCGGGCGGTGCTGATCGCCGACCACGACCTGGACCTGGTGCTCGGCCTCTGCGACCGGCTGTACGTCCTCGACTTCGGCCGGGTCATCGCCTCCGGCCCGCCCGCGGCGGTCAGGGCCGATCCCCGGGTGGCGGCGGCCTATCTGGGCCACGACACCGCCTCGGTTCCCCGTCCCGAACTGGCTCCCGCCCCGGGCAACACCCTGCTCGAGGCGCATGGTGTCACCGCGGGTTACGGGGCCGGTCCCGTCGTCCACGACGTCGACCTCTCCGTGGTCGAAGGCGAGGTGGTGGCCCTGCTGGGCCCGAACGGGGCGGGCAAGACCACCACACTGCGGGCCATCTCCGGGGCCCTGCCCCTCGCCGGGGGCACGGTGACCGCCTTGGGGCTCACGGTCACCGGCCATCCTTCGGGCGTTGCCCGCCTGGCCCGGCGGGGCCTGGCCCACGTCCCCCAGGGCCGGGCCGTCCTCAGGAGCCTGACTGTGGCTGAGAACCTCCGCTTGGCCGCGGCGGCCGCGGGCGCCCCGAGCCGCCGAGGCCCCGGTGAGCGGGGTCGGAGCCGTCGGGCGGCACGCCAGGCGGCCATCGACGAGGTCCTGGCTCACGCCCCCGAACTCGTTCCCCTCCTGGACAGGCGGGCGGGGCGCCTCTCCGGCGGCGAGCAGCAGATCCTGGCTCTGGCCCGCGCCCTGGCCGGCCGGCCGCGGCTCCTCCTGGTCGACGAGCTGAGCCTGGGTCTCGCGCCCCGCGCCGCGCGCCAGGCGGTCGAGGCCGTCCGCCGCATGGCGGAAGGAGGGGCGGGCGTGCTGCTCGTGGAGCAGCACCCGGGGCTCGCCTTGGAGGTGGCCGACCGGGTGATCGTGCTAGCGCGCGGCCGGATGGTGTTCGACGGGACGTCGGCCGAGCTGGCCGCCCGGCCCAACGTGCTCGACGCCGCCTACCTGGGCGAGACCGGGTACCGAGGCGAGACCGGTTACCGGGGTGAGACCGGGTCCCCGCCGAGGCGGGAGTAGACGACCGACTGGTTGCGGCCCTGGCGTTTGGCCCGGAGGAGGGCGGTGTCGGCCGCCCGGAACAGCGTCGAGGCGTCTTTGCCGTCGTTGGGGTAGACGGCGATCCCGAAGCTCATCGTCACCGCCGGCGGCCGCTGGGCGAAGGCCGCCTGCAGATTTCGGCGTGTCCGCTCGGCCACGATGTAGGCACCGAACCCGTTGGTGTTCGGGAGCAGCAGGGCGAACTCCTCCCCGCCAAGACGGGCGGCCATGTCCGCCCTGCGCTCGGAGTGCCGGAGCTGGATGGCGACCTTGCGCAGCACGGCATCGCCCGTCGGGTGCCCGTACTCGTCGTTGATCCGCTTGAAGTGATCGATGTCGCCGAGCACGAGGGCGAACGGCTGCCGGCTCCGTTCCGACCGGGCGATCTCCAGGCCGATCGCCTCGTCATAGCTCCGGCGATTGTGGAGCCCGGTCAGGGGATCCACTCGGGCGTCCGCCGAGAGGCGCGTGACGAGGGCGTTCACCCGCAACCGGAGCAGGGCGACCATGGTGCACGTCACGCCGATCGTCAGCATGGTGATCGTCCACCGCATGATCGGGAGCTCGGGGCCGGGGATGACGGCCAGGCACACGGCGTAGTCCACGGCGATGAACGCCACCTGGGGAGCCGCCCGCCGCCACGGCAAGAAGTAGAAGGAGTGGAGGGAGAGCCACAGGTAGAAGAACCCATAGGGGCTGTCCACGTCCTGGTAGATGAGGATGATCCCCCCGACCACGACGTACAGGACGTAGGCGCAGACGTCGGGGGTCCAGCGGGGGAGCCGTTCCCGGCCGGCGTAGAGCATTCCCAGGAGGGCGAAGCCGATGACGTCGATGCCGAGCAGCTCGTTCGCCAGTTCGAGGGGGGGCGGGCTGACCAGCAGCATCGCCAGGAAGAAGGTGGCGCCGACCCCCCAGATCACCATCAGGGACCGGAGCATGATCTCCCAGTCGACGCTCTCCCGGTCGAGATCCTCGTCGCTGGGCGCGACCATGCCGGCGGCGGTGACCTCGAGCCTCTGCGTCGCCTCCGGCATAGGCGGGCTATCGGCACATCGGACGGCGACCTCGATCCCTTGTGACGCGATTGTTGTCGTACCTGGTACGACACCGCCGTTTTCCGCACATCGGAACCGTCCGTGCCAAGGTGTTCCGGTGAAGACACGGCCGGGAGGCTGCCGAGCATCATGAAGATCGGGATTCTGGGAGGGACCGGACCGGCCGGGACGGCGATGGCGGCCAGGCTGGCATCGGTAGGGGCGGACGTCATCCTCGGCTCCCGATCGGTCGAGCGGGCCGCCACCGCCTGCAACGACATCGCCGGGAAGTGGGCCGACCGCCAGCTGTCGCTCACTCCAGCGGCCAACCCGGACGCCGCTGCCGCCGACCTGGTCATCGTGGCCACTCCCTGGGAGGCGGCGCCGTCCACCGCCGCCTCTGTCAGCGACCACCTGGACGGCAAGGTCGTCATCTCCATGGCCAACGCCCTCAAGCTGGAGGGCGGCGAATTCATCGCCGTCGAGCCGCCCGGTGGTTCCGTCGCCGTCGGCGTCCAGCAGGCAGTCCCCCGGGCCCTCGTCGCCGCCGCCTTCCACCACCTCCCCGCCCGCGCCCTCGCCGACCTCAAGCGCCCGGTAACGGGGGACGTGCTGATCTGCGCCGACTCGGAGGAAGCAGCCGAGACCACCGCCGCCCTCGTGCGGGCCATCCCCGATCTGCGCCCCCTAAGGGCCGGCTCCCTGGCCAGCGCCGGGGCGGTGGAAGCCTTCACCGCCGTCCTCCTCGGGATCAACCGCCGGTACAAGGCTCGGTCGTCTATCCGGCTCGCCGGCCTGCGTGGCCCGAACGCCGTGACCGGCCTGCCTGACGTGTAGGCCGCCAGTGCGCCTGTACGACACCGCCCGCCAGGCGGTGGTCGACTTCGAACCCGGCCCGCTGGTGACCATCTATACCTGCGGGATCACGCCCTATGACGCCACCCACCTGGGGCACGCGGCGACGTACGTCCTCTACGACGTGCTCCAAAGGCGGCTCAGGGACCTCGGCCACCGCACCCACTGCGTGCGCAACATCACCGACATCGACGACGACATCCTGCGCAAGGCGAGGGAGCTCGGGGTCCACTACCTCGACCTGGCGGCCGAGGAGACCGCTCGCTTCCAGGCCGACATGCAGGCCCTCAACGTGCTCCCCGCCTTCAGCGAGCCGGCCGCTTCCTCGGCCATCCACGACATCCTCGGCTTCATCGGGATGGTGCTCGACCGCGGTCACGCCTACCAGTCCGGCGGCGCCGTGTACTTCAGCGTCGCCAGCTTCGAGCGGTTCGGCCAGGTGAGCCATCTCGGGCGGGACGAAATGCTCGAGCTGGCCGCCGAACGAGGGGGGAACCCGGACGATCCCGCCAAGCGGGACCCACTCGACTTCGTCCTCTGGCAGCCCTCGGCGCCGGACGAGCCGGCGTGGGACTCCATGTGGGGGCCGGGGCGTCCCGGCTGGCACATCGAGTGCTCGGCCCTTGCCCTCCGGGAGCTGGGGACGACGATCGACCTGCACGGCGGGGGGACCGACCTGATCTTCCCCCACCACGAGTGCGAAGCGGCCCAGTCGGAGGCGGCCACCGGGGAACGGTTCGTCCGCCACTGGCTGCACGCCCCCATGGTTCGCCTGGACGGAGTGAAGATGTCGAAGTCCCTCGGGAACCTGGTCTTCCTCAGTGACCTTGTCAAGGAGCACGACCCGATGGCCGTCCGCCTGGCCATCCTCGACCACCACTACCGCCACGCTTGGGAGTGGCATGACGTCGACCTCGGCCCCGCCGCCGATCGCCTGGAGAGGTGGCGGGCAGCGGGCGAGTCCCACGCCGGCGACGAAGGCACCGCCGGCGAGCAGGTGCTGGACCAGGTCCGAGCCGGCCTCGACGACGACCTGGACTTCCCCCGCGCCCTCACCGCCATCGACGACGGCGCCGCCGCCGGCGCGCCGGTTGTGGCGGCCGCCGGCCTGCTCGGCGTCACATTGCAGTAATCGCGGTTGAAGTCGGTGCCGAGCCGGGTAGGGTCGAAGTGTCCCCAGGTCGTCCGTCCTAGACGGGCGCGCCCCCGCGAAATCCTGAGGAGAACCCCATGGCAGTGAAGCAACGGTCGTTCTGGTCGACCACCAGCGGGGTGGTCACAGGCATCGCCGGAACCCTCACCGGCGTCGTCGGCCTTGTCACCCTGGCCGCCCAGATGGGCTGGATCGGCGGCGGTGACGGCGGCGACGAACCCTCGAACGTGCAGTCCAACGGGTCCGTGGCCACGACCGTTGCGCCCGGCGCCGGCCCGCGCGGTGGCTCCGGCTCGGGCACGCAGAACCAGGCCACGGTGCCCGTGTTCAGCGTCGATCCCACGAGCCTGTCGTTCGACAACCTGACCAATCCGAAGGGGACGGTCAAGGTGGCCAACGACGGCACGGTGGCGATGACGGTCCAGGGACCGAAGATCGAGGGCGCCAACCCGAGTCAGTTCTCGGCCACCTCGCCCACCTGTACGGGTCGGAGCATCGCTCCTAGTCGCTCGTGCGAGATCGAGGTCACGTTCAAGCCGGACCGCAGCGGCACCTTCAGAGCCACTCTCGTCGTCCAGGTCAGCGGCGCCCCGCCGCAAGAGGTCGGCCTCTCCGGCCAGCGGTTGATCTAGGAGGCCCCTCAGCTCTCCACGCGCCGCAGCGAGCGGATGAGCTGGTGGTCGGGAGTGAACAGCCGGCGGATCGTCAGCTCGCCCGTCACGAGCGCGGCCAGGGCGTTGCCGGCCAGGAGCATGTACATGACGACCAGCTGGAGGCGGA
>JALZEC010000235.1 GCA_030862235.1 Actinomycetota bacterium
GGGTCCGCCATCTCCAAGCGGGCCTGCGCTCGGAGGTCGTGCTCGCGTTCTTCGCCGGCTCGAACGAGTACCGCGCCCGCGCCGCCGTCGGCTGAGCCCTCGTACCCTCGTACTCCGGGTCAGTCCAGGTCGCTGGCCTCGGTCCTCACGACTAAGTGACCAGGCGGCAGCTGGACGAAGTGGCCGCCGACAGGGCCGACGCGCCCTCGACGTCGGTCGTTTGTCGGTCGCGTAGATTGCGCTCGTGAGCGGTGGCAGCGCTCCGTGGGTGATGCCGCAAACGAAGTACGTGCAGAGCGGCGACGTCTACCTCGCTTACCAGGTGGCCGGAGCAGGCCCGGTGGACATCGTCCTCGTCACCGAGCTTCTCTCCCACGTCGAGCACCGCTGGGACGATCCCAAGCTTGCAAGGTCACTGCGACGCCTGGCGTCGTTCGGACGCGTCATTCAGTTCGACCGGCGAGGAACCGGGCTGTCCGACCGGGTCCCCGTTGACAAGCTTCCGACCTTGGAACAACGGATGGAGGACTTGCTGGCCGTCCTCGACGCAGTCGGTGCTTCCAAGCCGGTGGTGCTCGGGTTCGGCGAGGGTGGCGTGGAGAGCATCCTCTTCGCCGCCACCCACCCCGACCGCGTGTCCTCGCTGGTGACCTACGCAGCCTGGCCTCGCTTCTACTCCGATGAGGAGTATCCCATCGGCTGGCACAAAGACGCGCTGGAGCCTCTCCTCGAGGGGGTAGTAGTCGGTTGGGGTCAGGGACTGCTCGTCGACCACCTCGCTCCGTCGATGGCGGGTGACGAGCGGTTCCGGAGGTGGATCGCCAAGTTCGAGCGGCTGGCCGCTAGTCCTGGCACCGCACGCGCACTCATGCGCATCGCTCTCGACGTCGACGTCCGCTCCGTCCTTCCTGCCGTTCGGGTGCCGACGCTCGTGCTCCACCGCTCTGACGACCACTTCTCGCCCGTTGGCCACGGGCGATACCTGTCGGAGAACATTCCCGGTGCAAAGTACGTCGAGCTACCGGGGTCGGATCATCCTTTCTTCGCCGGGGACGCCGATTCCGTGATCGACGAGATCGAGGCCTTCGTCACCGGATCTCGCCCTTCGCTCCTCGCCGAGCGAGTCTTGGCGACGGTCCTCTTCGTTGACATCGTCGGCTCGACCGATCGCGCTGTTTCTCTAGGAGACCGGGAGTGGCGCGACTTGCTCGAGGGTTATCTCGCGGTCGTGCGGCGGCATCTCGAGCGCTACAACGGGGTCGAGATCGACACTGCCGGCGACGGAGTATTCGCGTCATTCGACGGCCCTGCCCGGGCTGTCTTGTGCGCAAGCGCGATACGGGACGCGGTGTCCGAGCTCGGGATCGAGGTTCGAGCCGGGCTGCACGTCGGCGAGTGCGAGATCATCGCCGGCAAGATTGGCGGCGTGACCGTCCACGTTGCCGCTCGGGTAGCGGCCGCCGCCGAGCCCAACGAGGTCCTCGTGTCGCGGACCATTCGTGACCTGGTGGCGGGATCGAGCATCCGCTTCGAGGACCGGGGGACGCATTCGTTGAAGGGGCTCCCCGAGCCGTGGACGCTGTACCGGGCAGTGACGTGACCGAGGGGGGCTGACGCCCCAGTCGCGTGAGTGGCTCTCCGACTACCCGACGACAGCGCCCTGCCCGCCCTCGACGCTCTGATGGCGGTCGCCGCGGCGGTACCCATCCTGCTTGCGGCGCCCATAGCTCGTCATGCCGCGTGGCTTGTAGATGTTGAGAACCAAGATCACCAGTAACAGAGCAACGCCGATCGCCGGATGGGGGACGTCGCCTCCCAGGCGGTCGAGACTGGCACTGTCGGCGGTGCGGGCGACGTCTGCCTGGGAACTCACCGTCGGCATGTGCAGGAGCAGGATGACGGAGGCGAGGATCGTGAGCGCGAGCGAGAACAGTACCCAGTAGTGGCGGAACAGACCCCACTTCGTGCCGAGCGCCATGACGAGCCCGGTGAACACGGAGGCGACAGCCAAAGGGACGGTGACGTACCAACCGATCAGCTCCATCGCGATCCACGCAGCGCGCACCGTCCCAGGATCCTCGCTGTTCGCGGCGGCGACGCCCAAGGCTAGGTAGGCGGCCGCCGCTCCGATCCAGCCGACCGCGACCGTGAGATGGGTGGCGAGCGCGAACCTCCGAACGCCCGACGACATTGTCATGCTCGCTGCTCCGGCGGCCTATGGCCGATGGTCCGCGGGCGGACGGTGCCCGGTGTCTACGTTGACGACGGTCGATGGCGTGCCGTCCCCGCCACCATGGCGGCCGGGCCCGTGCTCGCCGCCCA
>JALZEC010000243.1 GCA_030862235.1 Actinomycetota bacterium
GCGCTCCTCAGGAGCGCCGTCAGCCGCGTCTGGGGCGGTTTTCTTACGTTCAGGCCACGCAGGCCGGCCGAGCCGCCCGGTGACCGGGCTCCTCAGGAGCGCCGTCAGCCGCGGACGCGGTCGGACAGGCGGTTGAGGCGGCGTCGGGCCTCGCCGAGGGACCGCTCCACGGCGAACAGCTCGCTGGCGAGCCAGTCCTCGGCCGTCCCCGTGGTTCGCTCGGCGATCTCGGTGATGCGTTTGGCCAGGTCGTCGAGGGTGGCGGCGAGGGAGGACAGCTCGGCGTGGGGCGACGGCATGGGGCGTATTTAACCCGGCTGGCCGCGGAAGCACCCCCTGTAGCATCGATCGGAGTGCTGACCCGGCTCGATCTCCGAGGCCAGGGCGGCGATCTCACCGCCCGCCTCCCCCGTCCCCGTCAGGCCGGTGACGCTCCGCTCGAGGCCGTTCGGCGCATCCTGGCCGACGTCCGGGCCCGGGGGGACGCCGCCCTGCGGGAGTACACCGAGCGGTTCGACAAGGTGGCCATCGACGCCCTGCGGGTGCCGCCCGAGGAGGTGGCCGGCGCCCTCGATGCCCTGCCTGTGCCCCTGCGGGAGGCGCTGGAGGCGGCGCGGGAGGCGATCGAGGCCTACCACCGGTCCCAGGTGCGGGCCGACGCCACCCACGCCGACAACGGCGTCGTCATCCGCGACCTGCGCCGCCCGGTGGCCCGGGCCGGCGTGTACGTGCCCGGCGGCCGCGCCCGCTACCCGTCGACCGTGCTGATGACCGCGATCCCGGCCCGGGTGGCGGGCGTGCCCGAGATCGCCCTCGTCGTCCCACCCGAGGTCGACGGCCGGGTGCCGGGTGTGACCCTGGCCGCCGCCGCCCTCGCCGGCGTGGACGAGGTGTACCGCATCGGCGGCGCCCAGGCCGTCGGCGCCCTGGCCTACGGCACCGAGACGATCCGGGCGGTGGACGTGATCGTGGGGCCGGGGAACGTGTACGTGGCCCTGGCCAAGCGGGAGGTCGCCGGGGAAGGCCGAGTGGGCGTACCGGCCGGGTTCGCCGGCCCCTCGGAGGTGGTTGTGGTGGCGGACGAGACGGCCCCCGTCGACTGCGCCGCCATCGACGTGATCGTCCAGGCCGAGCACGGCCCCGACGGGCTGGCCTGGCTCGTCACCTGGTCGGAGGACGTCGCCGCCAGCGTGACCGTGGCGGTCGAGCGGCTGGTGGAGACGGCACCGCGCCGGGAGGACATCGAAGCCACGCTGAAGGAGGGCGGCTACGCGGTGGTCGTGGACGGGCCGGAGCAGGCCATGGCCGTGGCCAACGCCATCGCCCCCGAGCACCTCCAGCTGATGTGTGCCGGTGCCGAGGACCTGCTGCCCCTCGTCACCCACGCCGGCGCCGTCTTCTGCGGGCCCTGGGCCCCCGCCTCGGTCGGGGACTACCTGGCCGGTCCCAGCCACGTCCTGCCCACGTTCGGGTCGGCCCGGTTCGCCAGCGGGCTGCGGGTGGACGACTTCGTGCGCACCATTCATGCCGTGACCCTCGACCAGGCGGCGGTGACCCGGGTGGCGCCCCACGTGGCCGCCATCGCCGAGGCGGAGGGACTGGCCGCCCACGCCTTGTCCGTCCGTCTCCGGGCAGGCGACGGGCCGGCTGGTCCGACCGGACCAGCCCCGTCGTGAGCTTCCCGCCGGTCAGGGACGACCTGTCCGACCTGGAGGGCTACCACTCGGCCCAGGTCGTGGTCGACGTACGGCTCAACACCAACGAGTCCCCCTACCCGCCGCCAGACGGCTGGCGGGAGGCGTACCTGGAAGAGCTGGCCGGGATCCCGTTCCACCGCTACCCGGACCGCCAGGCCCGACGCCTGCGGGAGGCCATCGCCGAGCTTCACGGGGTCTCGCCCGACCAGGTCGTCGCCGGGAAGGGGTCGAACGAGGTCCTCCAGGCGCTGTGCCTGGCCTACGGGGGGCCCGGTCGTTCCGTCGCCGTCTTCGAGCCGACCTACGCCCTGCACTCCCACATCGCTCGCATCACCGGCACCGCCGTGGCCGTCGGCGAGCGGCGTCCCGACCTCACGCTCGACCTCGACGAGGTCAGGCGGGTCGTGGAGGAGGCCCGGCCGGCGATCACCTTCCTCACCACGCCCAACAACCCGACGGGGCTGGTGGAGCCCCCGGAGACGGTCGAGGCCGTGCTCGATGCCGCCCCTGGTCTCGTGATCGTGGACGAGGCCTACGCCCAGTTCGCCCCCTGGTCGGCCCTGTCGCTCCTGGCCCCCGACCGCCCCCTGGCCGTCACCCGCACCTACTCCAAGACCTGGTCGATGGCCGCCCTCCGCCTCGGCTACGTCGTCGCACCGGCGGAGGTGATCGAGGCGTGCGAGCGGGTCCTCCTGCCCTATCACCTCGACGCCGCCACCCAGGTCGCCGGACGGCTGGCCCTGCGTTGGCAGGGGGAGATGGAGGCCCGGGTGGCAGCCATCGTCGCCGAGCGGGAGCGGCTGTCGGCCGAGCTGCGCCGCCTGCCGGTCGACGTCTTTCCCTCGGGCGCCAACTTCGTGCTCTTCCGGACCCGCCCGGCCTCAGCGGCCGGGAGCGGAGGCCCAGCCGACGCCCTCGCCGTCTGGAAGGGGCTGGTGGAGCGGTCGGTGCTGGTGCGGGACTGCTCGTCCTGGCCGCGCCTCGCCGGGTGCCTGCGCGTCACGGTCGGGACCCCGGACGAGAACAACGCCTTCCTCACCGCCCTCACGGAGGTCCTCGCCTGATGGCCCTGCGCCAGGTCACGAAGTCCCGCAACACCCGGGAGACGCAAATCGAGATCACCCTCGACCTCGACGGCAGCGGTGCGGTCACGGTCTCCACCGGGCTGCCCTTCTTCGACCACATGCTGGCCCAGTTGGGCCGCCACGGTGGGTTCGACCTCGACCTGATCGCTAAGGGCGACCTGGAGGTGGACGCCCACCACACGGTCGAGGACGTGGGGATCCTGCTGGGCGAGTGCCTGAGGGAAGCGCTGGGTGACAAGGCCGGGGTGCGGCGGTTCGCCTCGATCTCCGTGCCCCTCGACGAAGCCTTGATCGAGGTCGCCCTCGACCTCTCCGGGCGGCCCTACCTGCACTACGACGTCGAGCCGGGCGGCGAACCCCTGGGTCTCCCCCCGTTCGACCCGCAGCTGGCGGAGGAGTTCTGGCGGGCGTTCGTCACCACCGCCGGGATCACCCTCCACCTCACCATGGCCCGGGGCAAGAACTCCCACCACATCCTCGAGGCGTCGTTCAAGGGTGTCGCCCGAGCCCTCCGCGACGCGGTCCGGGTGGAGGGGGCGGGGGTGCCGTCCACGAAGGGTGTCCTGTAGGTGCTCGCCGTCCTCGACTACGGCATCGGCAACCTCCGCTCGGCGCAGAAGGCGCTGGAGCGCGTCGGAGCGGACGCCCGCTTGACCGACGACCCGGCGCTGGTGGCGGCCGCCTCCGGGGTCGTCCTCCCCGGAGTAGGCGCCTTCGGCCGCTGCATGGAGGCGCTGCGGGAGAGCGGCCTGGAGGAACCGGCCCGTGAGGCGATCGAGTCCGGGAAGCCGTTCCTCGGCATCTGCGTCGGGATGCAGATGCTCTACGAGTGGTCGGAGGAGGACCCGCACGTGAAGGGTCTGGGCGCCCTTCCCGGCGCCGTCCGGCTCCTGACCGACGGCGTCAAGCGCCCGCAGATGCAGTGGAACCGCCTCGACGTCGTGCGCCCGGACTCGCCCCTGTTCGCCGGGATGGACGAGCCGATCTGGGTCTACTTCGTGCACTCGTACGCGCCGGAGCCGTCCCCGGACGTGGTCGCCACGTGCGACTACGGGGGACCGGTGGTGGCGGCCGTCCAGCGGGGGACGCTGTGGGCCACCCAGTTCCACCCGGAGAAGTCGGGCTCCGCCGGTCTCCAGCTGCTGCGGAACTTCGCGGTGGCCGCCCGCGCCGCTACCGAGGCGGCGTGAGCGGGGCCTTCGAGCTGTACCCGGCGATCGACCTGCGGGGCGGGCGCTGCGTCCGGCTGTACCAGGGCGACTACGGGAAGGAGCAGGCCTACGGGACCGACCCGGTGGAGGCGGCGCGCCACTTCGCCGCCGCCGGCGCCCGCTGGATCCACGTTGTCGACCTGGACGCTGCTCGTACCGGGGAGCCGGTGAACCGGGGCGTGGTCGCCGGCATCGCCGCCGCCGTCCGCCCCGCCGGTGTCCATGTCCAGGCCGGGGGAGGAGTGCGCGACCAGGCGTCGGCCGAGGCCTTGTTCGCCGCCGGCGTCGACCGGGTCGTGCTCGGGACGGCCGCCGTCGAGCACCCTGAGCTGGTCCGGGAGCTGGCTGCCGACCACCCGGTGGCCGTCGGGCTGGACGCCCGCAACGGAGAGGTGGCGATCCGGGGGTGGACCGAGGGCAGCGGGCGGAAGGTGACCGAGGTCCTGGCGGAGTATGAGGACGCGGGCGTGGCGGCGGTGGTGGTCACCCAGATCGAGCGCGACGGCACCTTGACCGGGCCGGACGTGGACGGGCTGGCTGCCGTGTTGGAGGCGACCTCGATCGAGGTGATCGCATCGGGCGGGGTCAGCTCCCTGGCCGACCTCGAAGCGCTGGGGAGCCTGCGGGCGGGCGGCGGCGGCCGCCGGCTGGCGGGCGTGATCGTGGGCAAGGCCCTGCACGACGGCCTGTTCTCCGTGGAGGAGGCGGTGACCGCATGCGCAGCGTCCGCGTGATCCCCTGCCTCGACGTCGATCGAGG
>JALZEC010000244.1 GCA_030862235.1 Actinomycetota bacterium
CCGCCACCACGGGATCGACGTTCGAATCGTCCGTATCTTCAATACCTTCGGCCCCCATATGAGGCCGGACGACGGGCGCGCCATCTCGAACTTCCTGGTTCAGGCCCTCGCCGGCAAGCCGCTCAGCGTCTACGGGGACGGGAGCCAGAGCCGCAGCTTCTGCTATGTCGACGACGAGGTGCGGGGCTTCCTGGCTCTCCTGGACAGCGACTACGTCGGGCCGATGAACATCGGGAACCCCGACGAGTACACGATCCTGGAGCTGGCCAGGACGGTTCTCGACGTGACCGGGTCCTCCTCCGAGATCGAGTTCCATCCCCTTCCGGTCGACGACCCCATGCAGCGCAAGCCGGACATCACCCTCGCCCGCACCGTCCTCGGATGGGAACCCAGGATCGGGCTGCGGGAGGGGTTGACGCGTACCGCCGAGTGGTTCGCCAATGCCTGACGGCGCGGCCGCGCTGCCGGACGAGCTCTACCACGAGCCGCCTGAGTACCACTCTCTCTCGGTGATCGTGCCCGTGTTCAACGAGCGGGCGACGGTGGCCGAGATCGTCCGGCGCATGCGCCGGGTCGAGCTGCCGCTCGATCTCGAGATCATCATGGTCAACGACGCCTCGGTGGACGGGACGGCCGAGATCCTCCAGGCGCTCGAGGACTCGACCGTGCGGGTGGTCCACCACGACAGCAACGCCGGGAAGGGGGCGGCCGTCCGCACCGGTCTGGACCACGCCCGGGGCGATCTGATCCTCATCCAGGACGCAGACCTCGAGTACGACCCTGACGACTGGCCCAAGCTGCTCAACCCCGTGCTCAAGGGCAAGGCCGAGGTCGTCTACGGCAGCCGCTTCACCGGCGAGCACCGCAACATGCTGTTCACCCACTGGGTGGGGAACCGCTTCCTGTCGCTGGTCACGAACGTGCTGTACAACACGACCCTGTCGGACATGGAGACGTGCTACAAGCTCTTCGAGCGCAAGGCCCTCGAGGGCATCGACCTCCACTCCGACGGGTTCGACTTCGAGCCGGAGATCACGGCCAAGGTCCTCCGGAAGGGCTACCGGATCTACGAGGTACCGATCTCCTATGCCGGCCGCGAGTACGACGAGGGCAAGAAGATCACCTGGAAGGACGGCTTCGTGGCCCTGTGGGCGCTGATCAAATACCGGTTCTGGCGTCCCCGCAGCCGCCGCCGGTGACGGAGGTGGGCGGCACGGAGGTGGGCGGCGCGGCCGCGACCGGGGCCGCGGTCGGGGCGGTGGCCGCCGTCATCGTCAACTACAACGCCCGGGACCACCTGCTCCCCTGCATCCAGAGCCTGCGGGCAGATGGCGTGCAGCGGATCGTGGTGGTGGACAACGACTCCCACGACGGGTCGGCGGAGACGCTCGCCGACGGCGATCCCGAGGCCCGGTGGCTGCCGACCGGGGCGAACCTCGGCTACGGGACGGCGGCCAACCTGGGTGTGGCGGCGACGACCGAGCCCTACGTCCTGGTCCTGAACCCGGACGTGGTCGTCGAGCCGGGCGCGGTCAAGGCCTTGAGCGCGGCTCTGGACCGGGACCCGCGGCTGGCGCTCGTCGGCCCTCGGGTGGAGGAACCGGACGGGACGCGCTACCCGTCTGCCCGGCGGTTCCCGGATCTCGTCACCGCCGCCGGGCACGCCTTCCTCGGCTACGTCGCCCCCAGCAACCGCTTCAGCCGGGCCTACAAGCTGGCGGACCAGGACCCCGACCAGCCCCACGACGTCGACTGGATCTCCGGCTCCTGCTTCCTGGCCCGTCGGCGGGCATACGAGGAGGTCGGCGGCTTCGACGAGTCCTACTTCATGTACGTGGAGGACGTGGACCTGTGCTGGCGGCTCGGGCGGGCCGGGTGGCGGGTCGGGTACGAGCCGGCGGGGAGGGTGGTGCACGCCGGGGCCGCCTCCACCAACCAGACGCCCTACCGGATGATCCTGGAGCACCACCGCTCGCTGTGGCGCTTCGCCTGCAAGAGCACGTCGGGGGCCCGCCGGGCCACGCTCCCGCTGGTGGCGGCCGGGCTGGTCGCCCGTACGGGCACGGCCTGGGCCCAACGAGCGGTGGAGGACGGGCGGAGCCGTATCCGGACATCTCCCGAGTAGGGTCGGGTCCCGTGGCTAAGCCCTCCTCGACGAAAAAAGTCGCCAAGGTCGCCCGCACTGGGGGCGGGCGGACCGTCAAGCGTGGCACTCAGCGATCGATCTTCTTTCCCCTGTTCCTCTCGGTGGTCACCGTGCTCGGCGTCTTCCTGATCGGGTTCTCCCGGGCCCAGCGCCAGCCCGACACCTCCCGCCCGCGTATCGGCACAGACCACTGGCACTCGGCCATCGCCTACGACATCTGCGGCACGTTCCAGCCCAACACGCCGGACAACGGCGAGGACCCCCTCGGCATCCACACCCATGGGGACGGCGTGATCCACACCCACCCGTTCAGCTCCCAGGCCGCGGGGAGCAACGCCACGCTCAGCGTCTACCTCGAGACCTTGGACATCAGGCTGGCCGACAACGAGCTCCGCTTGCCGGGCCAGGACGCCAAGAAGAACGGGGACCGGTGCCCGAACGGGCCGGGGATCGTCCAGATGAAGGTGTGGGACAGCCGGTCTCCGACCGACAGCGGCCGCGTCCTCACCAGCGACTTCGGGGACCTCAAGCTGGGGGACAACCAGCTGATCACCGTCGCCTTCCTGCCTGAGGGGGCGGAGATCCGCAAGCCGCCGACCGAACCCGAGCTCGACCGGCTCTCGGACGTGGGTACGCCGGCGCCGACGACGACAGTGGCGCCGACCACGACATCCACGCCGGCGCCGGAAGGCACGGAGACCACGGTGGCCCCCACCTCGTCGGTGCCCGCAACCAGCGTTCCGTGAAAGCGGTCGTCCTGGTTGGGGGCGAGGGGACGCGCCTGCGACCCCTCACGCTGACCACCCCCAAGCAGATGCTCCCCATCGTCGAGGTCCCGATGATCGAGCGGGTGCTCTCGCACCTGGCCGCCCACGGCGTGGAGGAGGCCACCCTCTCGCTCGGATACCGACCCGACCCATTCCTTTCGCTGTTCCCGTCGGACCGGGTGGGGGACATGGTCCTGCGGTACGCGGTCGAGCCCGAGCCTCGGGGCACGGCCGGCGCTATCCGCTTCGCCGCCGAGGCGGCGGGCATCGACGACACCTTCCTGGCCGTCAACGGGGACGTGCTGACCGACCTCGACCTCACCGCCCTGATCGACTTCCACCGCCGCTGGGACGCCGAGGGCACCATCGCCTTGACCCACGTCGAGGACCCGTCGGCCTTCGGGCTGGTGCCGACAGGCGCGGACGGGAGGGTGCTGGCCTTCGTCGAGAAGCCGCTCCCCGAGGAGTCGGTCACGGGGGCGATCAACGCCGGTACCTACGTGCTCGAGCCGTCGGTCCTGGACCGGATCCCCAAGGACGAGGCGGTCTCGATCGAGCGCCAGGTCTTCCCCCCCATGGCCTCCGAGGGACGGCTGTTCGCCGCCGCGTCCGAGGCGTACTGGATCGACACCGGCACGCCGGCCCAGTACCTCCAAGCCCAACTCGACCTGCTCGACGGCCGCCGCCCTCCTCCCCCCGCCCCCGGCGCCCGCCTTCGCGGCGGCGGCTCGGTGTGGGTCCTCGACGAGGCGGTGATCGACGGTCTGGTCGAGGGGCCGGCCCTGATCGGCGCGGCCGCCTACATCCAGGCGGGGGCGAAGGTGGAGCGGTCGGTCATCGGGTCGGGGGCGCGCGTGTCAAAGGGGGCGGAGGTGCGGGACTCGGTGCTGCTCCCGGGGGCGGCGGTCCATGCCGGGGCCGTCGTCGACCAGTCGATCGTGGGCGACGGCTCTGTCGTGGGCGAGCGGGCGCGGCTGTCAGGCTTGACCGTCATCGGGGCGGGCATCGAGGTGGAGCCCGGGGCGCGCCTGTTCCAGGTCCGCCTCCCTGTGGGCGGCTGACCGCGCTCCCGTGCGCACCCTGGTCACCGGCGGCGCCGGGTTCATCGGCTCGACGCTGGTCGACCGCCTGCTGGCCGAGGGCCACGCCGTCGACGTGGTCGACGACCTGTCCAGCGGTTCGCTGAGCAACCTCGCCGAAGCCCGCTCCAATCCCGACCACGAGTACTCGTTTCACCGGCTTGACATCCGGTCGCCCGACCTCGTCGAGCTGATGGCCCACCGCCGGCCCGAGGTGATCTTCCATCTCGCCGCCCAGGCCGACGTGCGGGTCTCCGTCACCCGTCCCGCCTTCGACGCCGACGTCAACATCCTGGGAACGATCAACGTCCTGGAGGGGGCGCGGGCCGGCGGGTCCCGCAAGGTCGTGTTCGCCGGCAGCGGCGGCACCCTCTACGGCGACGCCAAGGAGATCCCGACCCGCGAGTCGGCCCCCCAGCATCCACAGTCGCCCTACGGCGTCTCCAAGAAGTCGGCCATCGACTACATGGCCGCCTACCGGGACCTGTACGCCCTCGAGTACACGGCCCTCGCGCTGGCCAACGTCTACGGCCCCCGCCAGGACCCCCATGGCGAGGCCGGCGTGGTCGCCATCTTCAGCGGCCTCCTCCTCACCGGCCACCCGTGCACCATCTTCGGCGACGGGGAGCAGACCCGGGACTTCGTGTACGTGGACGACGCGGTCGACGCCTTCTCCCGGGCCGCCACCCGGGGGGACGGCCTGCTGGTGAACGTCGGCACCGGGATCGAGACCTCGGTCAACCAGCTGTACGCGACGATGGCCTCACTCGCGTCCACCGTCGTGCCGCCCAACTACGCCCCGCCCCGCCCCGGCGAGCTCCGCCGGTCCGCCCTCGACCCATCCCGGGCGGCCATCCAGCTGGGATGGACCCCCTGGACCACCCTGGAGGAGGGGTGCCGGCAAGTCCTCCGGTGGTTCGCCCGCCGCCAGGCCGCGGGGTAGCCAAGCGCCGGCCGCGCCGGCCTCGCCCACGCCAGCCTCGCCCCGCCCCTCAGGCGGCCCTTCCCTGAGTAATGGTGCCTAATCGGCACGAAATGGTGGCGTT
The DNA here is from genome assembly GCA_030862235.1 of Actinomycetota bacterium. Classification (GTDB taxonomy): domain Bacteria; phylum Actinomycetota; class Acidimicrobiia; order Acidimicrobiales; family AC-14; genus JALZEC01. The sequence goes on from JALZEC010000244.1 coordinate 5,039, forward strand.
AACACACGTAGCGGCCTACTCGATGATAGGAGCGCACCGAAGTCGGTGTCCGCCCAGACGAGGACCCGATCTCGGCTGCGCGCCACCTCGAGCACCTCCGGGTCGCCGGCTCGTTGCATCCCAAGGTCTCGAACGTGGACGACGTCGTGGCCGGGCGTCCTCGACACCAGGCCCTTCCATGGTCCGGAGGTACCGGTGCCGGTCCCTCGCCGCCGCCGAACTCCACTTGGCGCGACGTCCGTCCTCGCTTAGCCCGAAGCTCTCTGTGCGCCGCCTTCCAGGATTCAAATGTCGGGGCTAGCCCGACAGGCGGACCGAGGTCGCCTCCACGTAGTGGCCCTGGCTCCTCAGCACCGACGCCCCTTCCGGCTCGTCCACCCCCAGCGAGCTCGGCTCACCGGAGAGGGCCCGAAGGGTTCCCCTGAGCTCCACCCTCTGGCCCGCCCGAACGGTGAACGGAGACTCCCCGGGCGTACCGCGGGCGGCAGGCGTCAGGAAGACAAAGATGCGGTCGCTGGCGCTGGTGCCCACCCAGAACCCTTCGTCAGCCACGACCGATTCGACCGGCGCAGCCCGGCCCACGACCTCCCGCCCGGTGAGGCTGGCGAGCTCGTCCCTCGGCGGCACGGGGAGCAGCGAGCGGGTGTCGGCTGTCAGTACGGACCCGGTGGCCGTGGTGGGGGTGGTGCCCGCGCCGCTCGGCGCCCCCTGAGAGCCGGAGCCCGAGGCGCCGGGAGTGGTGGGGGTGGCCGACCGTCCTGCCGCTTCCACGTCGCTCGAGGTGTCGTAGGACCGGATGCTGACGGCGACGCCGACGATCAACAGGATCACCGCCACGGCCGTCAGGACGGCGGGGCCGGCTTGTCCCGACTCCCTATCGATGGCCACCGCGCGTTCCTCTCGCGGAGACCATGGTGAGGCGTTTCGGCCGTGCTGTCGGCGAGGGGCCCAAGCCCGAGGTGACATGCCCTGCTCCTTTCAGGAGATGGATGTTGACCGCTTCACCAGGACGGCGAGGTGACGGGGGGCTTCCGTCCCATTTGTTTGAGTCGAGCACCGATCGTCTCCGGGGATGCCTCCGAGGCGCCATGGAAGGCAAGAAGACCTCCCTCGGCGAGCTTGTCGAGGAGGCGCGCGTGCTCGTCGTCGTCGACCTTGTCGGGCCGCACCCTTTCGGCCGGTCGCGCCCTTCTCATGCTCCGCTGGTGCACCAACCAGCTCGGGGATCACCTCCAGTCCCCCTGGCGGGAGGGCGGTCGTCATGGGTTCTCGTCACCTGACCTTGTGCTAGACGCGTTTCTCGAAGACGAGCACCGTGTTGCCGCGCTGTTCGAGGATGTGGGCGAGACGCCAGCCGTTGTCCCAGCGCTCGTTCAGCATCGTGGTCAGCGCGCTGACGCTCAGTCCCCGCTTGTTGACCTCGACCTGGTAGTGGAGCGCCTCGGCTTCGGCCAGGGCCTTGGTCGCGACGCCTTCGTCGAGCTCAGCGTCCTCGACGAGTTCGCGCGCCTCTTCCACCCGGCCAGCGCGAGCTGCCCGGACCGCCTTGGCCGTGCCGCTGGTCTTGCGGGCCGCCTGCTTGACCGTGCGAGCGGCCCTCTGCGCTCCTTCAGCAACGGCGCTTGCCGCCTGGCCGGCCTTGTCCTTGGCCGCCGCGGCTGCGCCTTCCTCGGCCGCCACCGCTAGGTTCCCTCCACCGTCTCGTCGTCGAGGCCCGCCTCCGAGGCGGACTCCCCCACAGACCCGATCCCCTCGACGGCGCCCGCCCACGAGCCGTAGGCCTCGCTCGTGGGAGCACTCGCTCCGTTTGCGACAGCGACGTCGTTCTGGTACGTCCCCCCGGCGCCCTCCTTCAGGACAACCCGCGCTGGCACGGCTCTCCTCCTTCTCTTCGGCGATCTGTGCATTGCCCCTTCACCTCGTCATCTTCTTGGTGTCTCGGGGCTCGAGGAACGGCTCCTGCTCCGGCGGATGGCCCGCCTCGATCTGCCGACCCCGCTCGAGCTCGGCGTTGAACTCGGCGCCGAGGAGGACGGCGACATTCGACAGCCAGAGCCACACGAGGAAGATGATCACGCCGCCGAGCGTCCCGTAGGTCTTGTTGTAGGAGGCGAAGTTGGCGACGTAGAAGGCGAAGGCGGCGGAGGCGACGACCCACACGATCACCGCCACCATCCCGCCCGGGCTCATCCAGCGGAAGCCGGGTTGCTTCACGTTTGGCGCAGCCCAGTAGAGGATCGCGAACATGAGGCTCACGATGAGCAGCAGCACCGGCCACTTGACGATGTCCCAGACCGTCACCGCGGAGGTGCCGATGCCGAGCAGCCGGCCGACCTGATCGGCCAGCTCACCGGTCAGCACGACGGCCAGGGCACTGATGGCGAGGAGTACGACGAGGACGAGCGTCACCCCCAAGCGGACGGGGCCCTTCTTCCAGATTGGCCGCCCCTCCTCGATCTCGTAGATGGCGTTGGAGGCGCGCATGAACGCCGCCACGTAGCCGGACGCAGACCACAGGGCGGCGGCGAGACCCACGATGAACAGGACCCCGCCGGCGCCTTGGCTCTTCTGCAGGTTCTCGACCGCGGTGGTGAAGATGTCTTTGGCCGGGCCCGGCGCCACCTGGCCGAGGTTGTCGATCAGGGGCTGGGTCGCCGACCTCCCGACCAGGCCCAGGACCGAGACGAGGGCCAGGATGGCGGGGAAGATGGCGAGCACCCCGTAATAGGTGAGCGCCGCAGCCCGGTCGACGAGCTCGTCCTCCTTGAACTCCCGCACGGTTCGTCCGAGGACGCCCCGCCACGAAGGCTTCTCGAGGTCGGTGGGTCCCGTGGGCTCCCGCCCATCGCCCTCAGGGCGAGGAGCATCCGGCGATGCGTGTCTCTCCGTCTGTTCTCGCGCTCTGGGTGCCTCTCGCTGCACCAGCTCCTGCCAGTGCCTGCGCCACTCCTCTTCACCGGGCATCAGTTCCCCCTTTCACGCGCGCTCCCACGGCATCCGCGGATGGCAGCTCGTCCCAGAAGCCACGCGTTGCTGCTAACGCGGTCAGCTGGCGCCTGCGACGACGGCATCAGCTAGCTCCCCCGGCCGGCGGTCGGGCGCCGCTGGCTCGACGATGCCTTCTTCGCCGTCTTGGTGGCCTTCTTGGCCTGGCCGCTGACGCGCCGGGCGGCGGCGGTGGCCTCCTTCTTTACCCGCTGCGATGCCGACGACGTCCGGTCCTTGAGCCCCTGGGCCGAGCTCTGCGCGCTCTCCTTGAAGTCCTCCGCCCGGGACCGAGCCTGCTCGGTCAGGCCCTGGGCCGCTTGCGCGGCTTGGTCCTTCACCGCCTCGACGACCTTCTGTTGCGCCGACTCACGAGCCTGGCTCGCCAGGCTTCGGCCGGCCTCGAGAGCTCGGTCTCGCAGGGGCTCCAGCCGCTCCCTTGCTCGCTCGATCACCTGTTGCTCACGCTCGCTTCGCGGCAGGAGGTAGGCGGCCGCCAGCCCCGCCCCCATGGCGACGAGCCCCGCGGCTGCAGGGCGGCGCTCCGCTCGGTCCCGTACGGCCGCTGGGGCACGGCGGGCGCCTCGGGCGCCCTCGGCTGTCGCCCGGCTGGCACGCTGGGAGACCTTTCGAGCCCCCTTGGACACTGAGCGGGCCCTCGCCCTTGCCTTGGTCTGCACCTGCGACCCCGCGACTTGCGCGGACTCCTTTACCGAGGACGCGGAGTCCTTCACCGAGGACGCCGCCCCCTTCACGCCGCGACTCACGGCCTTCGCCGGGCGTTTGACGGCCTTCGTGGCCAACTGCTCTTCGGCTGCCCTCGTCTTCTTGGCCGCTTTCTTGGTGGCCCGACCCGCCTTCTTGGGCGCAGCACGTTTGCTCCGGGTGCGCTCGACATCCCGCTGGAGCTGATCGGGGCGCCTGCTCATCTCCTACCTCCTCGGGTTGTCCCACGGCCTGGCCGCCCACGGGTCGGGGTAGGGCTCTTCCTTCATCCCCCGCGAGACGGCGTCCTTCGCCACCTGCACGTCCTGCTGCAGGCTCTGCACCGCCTGGGTGGGCGGTTGGACCGCCTTAGCCTGGCGTCGGCCTCGGGCGAAGAGCACGGCGGCCACGACGGCGTAGACCGCTCCGACGATGAGAAAGCCGAGGGCGGTCGGCATCAGCTGGGCCAGCCCCCACGCAGCGGCGAAGGAGAAGAGCAGGAGGGCGAAGTATCCGGCGCCGGCGCCGCCGCCGAACATGGCGCCGGCCTTCGCCGCCCGGGACGCCTGCTCTTTGACCTCGACCTTGGCCAGCTCGAGCTCCTTCTGCACCAACGTGCGCAGCTCGCTGCTCAGTGCCGAGACCAGCTCCTTGACGGACCGGTCGTCGCCTGCAGGGTCGGATGGGCCGTAGGTCATCGCTTCAGCTCCTCGGGGCGAGCGGTTGTTCACGTCGTGCTGACCGGGGACGCTCGCCGCGCTCGCCCGGCCACACCCGCCGGGACAGGGCGTCGAGCGCCGCGGGGTCCAGGGCGGGCTCAGGCTGGCTGTCCCCCGGGCCGGACTCCTCGTCCTGCGTCCGAGCGCTACGGAGGGCCCGCCCGGCAACGAAGCCGATCCCCGTCGTGGCCAGGAGGAAGAGCCCGGGCCGACGGCGGGCGAAGCCCCCGACGTCCTCGAGGACGCCGGCGAACCCCCGTGCCTCGAGATGGTCGGCCACCCCGTCGACCCGGTCGGCCACCTCTAGCAGCCTGTCTGCCGCCTGGCGAACGTAGCCGGCGACGGCGGGGGCGTCCTCGGGCCGTCCCTCGGCCAGTGCTGCGCACTCGTCTGCCAGGTTCCCGAGGTTCTCCGCCGCCCGCTGGAGGCCCGAGGCCGCCTGCGACTGGAGGCGGCTCGTGGTCTCCTCGAGCACGCCCCGCGCCTGGGCCGAGGCGCCCTCGGCAACCGCCGACGCCCGCTCCTTGGCCGTCGCCACGACCTGGCGGCCCTGCTCGGCGGCGCTCGAGGCGACCCCTTGGCCCTGGTCCGCCGCCGTCTCCGCCACCTGACGTCCGTGCTGCTTGGCGCTCGAGGCGGTCTCCCGGCTCGCCGTGGCGGCGCCGCCGCCCCCGGCCCCCTCGTCGTAGTGGCGGTACAGCTCCGCCTCCTCGTCCTCGGACAGCTCCCGGGCCGGGCGCATGCGCCGGTAGGGGGCCGCCTCGACCTGCTCGCTGGTGAACGGCACCTCGAGGCTGTCCTCGTAGATGGCGGCGCCGGCGAGGGGGACGACGGTGATCCCCCCGCCGACGCCGCGGACCGCGGCCCACACCGGCCGGCGCGAGCGGTTGTCGAGGTAGACGCCGGCCACCTCCCCCACCTCGGCGCCCTCGGCGTCGAAGACCGCGTGGCCGACCAACGACAACCCGCTCGGGACACCGGTGGTCGTCATCACTCCTCCTTCACTCGTTCTGCCTCCTCAGGGCCGGCCCGGGATGCCGCCGTCTCCCTCGGTGATGCGTTCGCGGACCTGGGGGTCGGCGTCGACCTCCACCCGGTCCCGTCGCAGGTCGGCGGAGACCACGTGCTCCTCGGTCACCCTGCGCTTGCGGAGACGTTGGGGACGAACGTGGTGACCTTGGCCCACGTCTTCGATCCCCTGCCCGTAGTCCACTGCAGCGACAACCATCAGGCCTCCTTCGACCGTGTGCCAGCGCCTGTTGGGTTCCGGTTTAGTGCCAATACCCGTCCTTCTTTCTCCAAAACCAGACCGGGTAAATGCCCTTGAATATCCGAAAATGAGGCCGCGCGACATCGGCACCAGAGTCTTTAAGAACAATCCATTTGGCGCAGTGCCCTGGCGCTTTCGACCCTCACCCGCCCGGCTGCTCGAGGGGGGTGGTCCTCACCTACTACAACGCGCCAGACGCCTCACTGTTACGCACAGGTGGTTGCTGCACCGTTCGCTAGCGTTGCTGCCGTCACTGAAATAGACAGGGGCAGCCATGACCGAGGCCAGCCGTCCGGCCCCCAGCCCGTCCCAGGTCCCGGATCTGGCGCCGCTCGTGCGTCGCGTGATCGGCGAGCGCATCGCCGACCCGGCCACTGCACAAGACCTCACGCAGGAGACGCTCGCGCGCCTGGTGGCGGTTGAGCGCCGACTCGACCCCAGCGCCCTTGCCCCCTACGCCGTAGTCACCGCCCGCAACGCCGTTCGCGAGCTGGGTCGGCGCCGAGAGCGCGAGCTGCGCCATGGTCCGCGGATGCTCGACCCCCGCCAACCCGAGGATCCCGAGGAGCGGGCCCTACAGGAGGAAGAGCGGCGTGCCGTCACTGCGGCACTCGAACGCCTGCCCCTTACCGATCGGGAGTCGCTCCTGGCCCACGACATCGAGGGCGTGCAGGCGAGGGCGCTGGCCGAGCGACTGGGTACGACACCTCGGGCGGTGTCCGTCCGGCTGTCCCGCGCTCGGGCCCGGCTCCGGGTCGAGTATCTGTTGGCGCTGCGGCGGGTGGAGCTTCCGGCCCCCTCCTGCAAGCCCGTCCTGCTGGCGCTCTCCGCCGCCGACAAGCGCCAGCAGCGGGCCCTGGGGGCAGGCGAGCACCTCGTCTCCTGCCCGACCTGCGCAGCGCTGAGCGACCCCCTCGTGCGCCGACGCCGGCCTTTGGCTGCCTTGTGGCCCTTCCTGGGCCTCGACCACCTCGTCCGGTGGCTCCGCCGCACGACCCGCAGTCACCCCGCCCCCACGGCCGCAGGTGCCGTGGCTGTGACCTCCGTAGCCGTATGGGCCGTCATGGCACTCGGCGGGGGCGAGGCCCCGACGCTGTTTGTCCAGGCGGAGTCGTCCATCCCGCTCTCCGGTGACCAGGCCATGGACCGCTACGCCGGCATGACGGTCGAGGCGCGGGCCGCGCCGGTCCAGTCAGTCGTCGATCCCACTGGGTTCTGGGTGGGCAACTCACGGGGTGAGCGGGTCTGGGTCGACCTCCACGACCAGGCCGGGACCGCTCAGGAGATCACGCCCGGCAGACGGATCAGCTTCCAGGGGACTCTCACTCCGAACACGCCTGAGACGCTCCAGCGAGCCGAACGCGGTGGAGCCGGTGATCGGGCACAGCTGGAACGCCAGGGGTACCACATCGATACATCGGCCGCGACGATTCGGCCAGGATGACCTTACTGGAGTGACGTCAATGCCGGCGCTATCGACCGGGAGACTTAAACTTAACCGTCTGGCCCTTGACCCTGCTGCTTTGCTCCTCGCGAACCTCCCGGAGATATCACCGACCCCTCGACGAGCGGATCGTCGTCGTCCTCAAAGAAG
>JALZEC010000305.1 GCA_030862235.1 Actinomycetota bacterium
CCCACCGCCTGATCGCGCGCGTGTCCGACGACTACGAGCGGTGGTCGTACAACACGGCGGTGGCGGCGTGCATGGAGTTCACCAACCTGCTGACCAAGTCGGGAAGCGACGACGAGCAGGCCTCGGCCTTCGCCGTCGACACCCTGCTCCTGCTGCTGGCTCCGATGGCTCCGCACGTCACCGCCGAGCTGTGGGAGCGACGGCACCCCGGGGAGCACGTCCACGAGCAGGCGTGGCCGGTGGCGGATCCGGCGCTCGCGGCGGTGGAAAGGGCGACGATGGTCGTGCAGGTGAACGGCAAGGTGCGGGACAAGATGGAGGTCGACGCCTCAGTCGACGCACGCGAGATGGAGCGGCTGGCGCTGGAGTCCCCCAAGGTGCGGGCCGCGCTGGACGGGAAGGAGCCGCGCAAGGTGATTACCGTCCCGCCCAAGCTGGTCAACGTCGTCGCCTGAGCGCGGTCACGGACGTCATGCTCGAAGGCGGCTGGAAGACGATCTTCGAGCCCTTCCGCATCAAGTCGGTCGAGCCCCTCACCTTCACCACACGCGAAGAGCGGGAAGCGGCGCTCGAGCGCACCGGGTACAACGTGTTCGGGCTCAACAGCCGAGAGGTGCTCATCGACCTCCTCACCGACTCGGGCACGGGCGCCATGTCGGCCGAGCAATGGGCGGGCATGCAGCGGGGCGACGAGTCGTACGCCGGAGCGTCGTCGTACGAGCGGTTCGCCTCGGTCGTGAGGGACCTGACGGGCATGGAGCACGTCATCCCTGTTCACCAGGGCCGGGCGGCGGAGCGCATCCTGTTCGCCGAGGCGGTCCAGGCGGGCGACGTGGTGCCGAACAACACCCACTTCGACACGACCAGGGCGAACATCGAGTACGACAAGGCCGAGGCCCTCGACCTCCCGTGCTCGGAAGCGGGCGACACCCAGTCGGACGCGCCGTTCAAGGGCAACATGGACGTGGAACGGCTCGAACACGTGCTCACCTCGTCCGAGCGCAGGGTCCCGATGGTGTTCCTCACCGTCACCAACAACACCGTGGGAGGCCAGCCGGTCTCGATGGCCAACGTCCGGGCGGTGAGGGACGTGTGCGACCGCTTCGGCGTCCCCCTCTTCCTCGACGCCGCCCGCTTCGCCGAGAACAGCTGGTTCGTCATCCAGCGGGAGCCGGGCTACGCCGAGCGGACGCCGGTCGAGGTGGCTAAGGAGCTGTTCTCCTACGCCGACGGCGTGATCATGAGCGCCAAGAAGGACGGGTTGGCCAACATCGGCGGCTTCCTCGCCCTCCGCGACGACGACCTGGCCGCCCGCTGCCGGGCGTTGCTCATCCTCACCGAGGGGTTCCCCACCTACGGGGGGCTCGCCGGTCGCGATCTCGAGGCCATCGCCCAGGGCCTGCAGGAGGTCCTGGACCCCGACTACCTGCGCTACCGGGTGCGCGTGGCCGAGTACCTGGCCCAGCGGTGCTGGGAGGCGGGCGTGCGAACCGTCCGGCCGCCGGGCGGCCACGCCGTCTACCTCGACGCCGGAGCCATGCTCCCGCACGTGCCGCGTGAAGGATTCCCGGCGCACGCCCTCGTCGTCGAGCTCTACCGGCTGGGCGGTGTGCGCGCCGTGGAGATCGGCTCGGTGATGTTCGGCGCAGGGGCCAGCCACGAGTTGGTGCGCCTGGCCCTCCCCCGCCGGGTGTACACCCAGAGCCACGTCGACTTCGTCGGCGAGGTGATCGCCCGGGTGAGCGAGGGGCGGGACAAGGTGGGCGGCTACCGGATCACGTGGGAGCCGCCGTACCTCCGCCACTTCACCGCCCGGTTCGCCCCTGTTCCCTAGCTGGGCGCTCGGGCCGGCGGGCGACCGGGCTGCCGCAGCACGAAGGTCACGGTCCTGGGCGCCATCCCTGAACCTTGCTACGCCATCTCCCAACGCTGACAGCCCGAGGTCTTGAAGCCCTTGTCGGTCGGGAGGATCGTCACGACACCCGGCCCTTGCAGGTTCTCGTTAGCGATGATGGCGTCGAAGCCACCGCCGAAGGCCGACTGGCGTTCCCAATAGCAAAACCTTCCTGACGCCGGACCCGCTGTCCGGTATGTCCCGGGAGCGATGTCCACGCCGACTCGGTAGACACCTTCACCCCGGAAGTTTGTGGCCGGGCCGGAGCTGGCGGTCGTAGGAGGACTCGTCGCCTCGGTGTCGGGGATCGTCGTGGACGAGAGGGCTTCGTCGAGGTTCTCCTTGACGCTGTTGCTGACGGACGCCGCCCCAAGCGAGAGAACGATCATGCCGAAGACGCCGAGCGCCCCGAGCACGATCCCCGCCGTTGCCAATCCGCTACCGGCTTCGCCTCGCTCAGCGATCTGCTTCCGTGCGATGACGCCGAGGATGATGGCTGCGATGGCAAGGAGTCCGAAGCCCCACAGGATTCCGCAGACCAGCGCAGCGATCGCGAGGCCGTTGGTTTTTGCCGCCTGCGGCCGAAAGGACTGTTGGTACGGCGGAGGTTGGGAGGACTCGGGGTGAGGCGGAGTCTGTCCCGAGGGTTGCCAAGACGGTGACTCGCCCGAAGGCTGTCCCCAAGGCGGACGCGGAGGCGGTGCTTGCTGGCTCATGAACACTGATCCCCCTATAGGTCAGAAAGTCCGCCTTGTAGTGATTGACCAGTTAGACGGTTTCTAAACTCAGGACTCCCCTGCAGGCCGGCTACGGGTGGTCGTACCGGGACGCGCGGGTGGTCTGCTCCTCCTAGCAGCAGTCCCGGCTGGTCGAAGGGTGGTCTCTCCTGGGCAACACTGGCGCCAGTGGAGACCCCCCTTCGCCGGCCGGTCGAACGCTTCATCGCCGATCTCACGCCCGTCCTGTCCAACCTCGCCGCCGGACGGCTGGCGACCGCGGGGAAGCTGAGCAACGACATCGCGTTGGAGGCGTTCAACGTGGCCGCCGGCTTCGTGGACGCCGACGGGCGACACACGGACGAGGAGCTGGAGGCCTTCATCGCCGTGTTCGCCAGCCGCTTCGACACCGTGGCCCGGGCGGGCAGCGCCCCGGCCCTGCGCACCGCCGGCCTCCTGACCGGGAAACGGACGTTCCTCGAAGCGCCGTCGGCGCTGTTCGACCTGCTTGTCCAGGCGGACGTGCGCAACGGGACCGTCCACTCCTGGCGTTACTACCTGGACGCCATCGAGATCGGCCAGGCGGTGTGCGCCCTCGACGCCTACCCCTCCCACGGCGAGCTGACCGCCCTGGAACGGTTCCGCTCCATGCTGGTGCGGGCGATGGACGGGGCCGGGGTGGCCCGGCCAGGCTCGGTCCGTTCCGAGGGCGGCCAGGCGGGAGCCGGGGGCGCCATGCCGCCCGAGGCAGTTCCGCCGGAGGAGCCGCTCGAGCCGCCCCGACCGCTGGAGGAGCTTCTGGCCGAGCTGGACCAGCTCGTCGGGCTGGCCCCGGTCAAGGCCGAGGTCAAGCTCGTGACCAACCTCCTCCGGGTCGAGAAGCTGCGCGAGGAGCGAAAGCTTCCGGTCATCGAGCACAGCCGCCACCTCGTCT
>JALZEC010000320.1 GCA_030862235.1 Actinomycetota bacterium
CACTAGGCCCTTGACGGCGAGGACGATGCCCGCAGCGGCGAGCAGAGCGAGAGTCCGCAGTCCTCCGGAAGCACGGAACGGCACGGCTGTGGCAACGCCGGCGCCGGCGCCCCAACAAAGCTGGAAGATGGTCTCGTAACGGGCGAAGGTGCGACCGCGAACGCTCGACGGTGCCTCGCGCTGCAAGAGGCCGTCGAATGCGAGCCGGCCGGCGCCGGCGGCAGCACCGACCACGGCAGCGACGACCGCCGCCTTCGTCAGATCGAACGACGTCGCCGCCCAGAGCGACACGGCAGTGACCGCCGACGTGCCCTCGGACCGAGTCGCTCACGGATCGGTTGCTGCAAGTCACCCTATCGGGAGCCCCGGTCCCGGAGCTCTCGAGCCAGATTCATGCCGCTGGAGACCACTCCGACGTGGCTGAACGCTTGGGGGTGGTTTCCCAAGAATGCTCCGGTCGAAGGGTCAATCTCCTCGGGGAGCAGACCCAGGCCGCCGACACGACCACACAGTGATTCGTACAGCTCCATGGCCTCGTCGAGGCGTCCCTGGGCCGCCAGATTGTCGACGAGCCAGAAGCTGCACAGCAGGAAGGCACCCTCGTGGCCGGGCAGACCGTCGGCCGACTCCTCGGGTAGGTAGCGGTAGAGGAGACCCCCGCCCGCACCGAGGTGCTCGGTGACGGCTGCGACGGTGGCGACCATCCTCGGGTGCCGGGCGTCGACCACCCGCCGGAGTGGGAGGGCCAGCAGGCTGGCGTCGAGCCCGCCCCGCCCGAGGTGCTCCATGAGGCTCTGCCGCTGCGGATCCCACGCCAGCTCCAGGATCTGATCCCGGATCCGTTCGGCCTCTGCCCGCCAACCCTGAACGTCGCCGGGCAAGCCGAGCCGCTCGGCCAGGCGGGCACCCCGGTCGAGGGCGACCTGGCACAACGCCGCCGAGTAGGTGAACGGCCGGGTGGCGGCGCGCACCTCCCAGATGCCGTGGTCGGGCTGGTTCCAGTTGAGCCGGGCCTGCTCGACCAGCGTCCTCAGGTGGTCCCATAGGGGAGGATCGAGGTCACCGCCGGCGGCGACCCACTGGTAGGCACAGTCGAGGATCTCTCCGTAGGCGTCGTGCTGGCGCTGGTCGGCGGCCGCGTTGCCCCAGCGCACCGGTGAGGACCCCCGGTAGCCCTCCAGCTCCGGGTCCTCTCGTTCGCGGGGTGGCTGGTGGCCGTTGACCGTGTAGAGCACTCGCGGCTCGCCGTCCTGCTCGATCGCGTCGAGAACCCAGCCGAGGAAGCCTCGTGCCTCGGAGTGGAGTCCAACCCGCCGGAAGGCGTAGACCGAGAAGGCGGCGTCGCGGACCCACGCGTACCGATAGTCCCAGTTGCGAACGCCGCCGATCGCCTCCGGGAGCGAAGAGGTGGGCGCCGCCACGAGGGCGCCCGTCTCGACGAAGTCCAGCATCTTCAGCGTGACCACCGACCGCCGGACGACCGGCTCTTCCGGACCGTCGTAGAGGAGGGTCCGCACCCACCGGCGCCAGCCGTCCAGCGTGGCCTGCAGCAGCCCCGGGGGATTGAGGTCTCGGCCGTGCCCCGACCCTCCCCACCGCAGGACGAAGTGGGCCTGCTCGCCTGCGGAGAGCGTCAAAGTGGTCCGCAGGCCGTCAAGCGGCACGGTCGCGAACAGGTTCAGGTCGAGCTCCGGACGCCGAGCCGGACGGACACGGAGACCTCCGCCGCACCTCTCCGCGGTTGCGCCGCCGCGGGGCTCGATCTCGATCCGGAGGCGAACGGTGCCGTCGAGCACGGCGACGGAACGAAGTAGTTCCCCCCTGCCGGCCGCGACGTCCTCGCCGAGATCGGCGCCTCGCCGCAGGGTGAGGCAATCCGTCACGCGCACGAGGCCGCTGGGGCTCCGCAGTTCGGTGGCCAGGACACCGCTGTCGGGCTCGTAGCGCTGCCGGGCCTCGGTTACATCCTCTGGGGCGATTCGGAAGCTGCCTCCTCGGCGGACGTCGAGCAAGGAGCAGAACAGCGGCTCCGAATCGAAGCGCGGCAGGCACAGCCAGACGACGGCGCCGTCGCGGGCGACGAGGGCGGCAGTGGAGCCATCGCCGATCAGGCCGAGGTCTTCAAGGGGCGGGTAGCCGTCGTGGTACGCAAGCGGAGCCAGCGGTGCCGCCGAGTACGTGGATGCCGTCACGTTCTGCCGGGGCACGTTCGCCCGGACGCCGTCCGGTACGGTGCGCGGTCGCTGTCCACGTGCGCCTCCCGAATCGAGCCCTGGGCCCGGGCAAGGCGGTCACTCGGCGCGTGTTCCTGGCGCTCAGCCTCATCGCCGTGACCGCCGCACTGGTTTATCTCGACCGGCGTGGGTACGAAGATGCAGCCGGAGACGGCGTCAGTCTGGCTGATGTCTTCTACTACGCGACGGTGAGTGTCACGACGACCGGGTACGGCGACATCACTCCGGTCACGTCGCGAGCGAGGGCGATCACGACCGTGATCGTCACGCCCACTCGGGTCTTGTTCCTCATCCTCGTCGTCGGAACGACGGTCGAGGACCTGCTCGAAGTTGGCGCCGGACTCGACATCATCGAGCGACCGGTCTCCCCGCACGAGCAGGGCGGGCCGCCGAGACCCGGGAACGGCGAGCTGGTCGTCGCCGTCGTTCGCAGCGAGGAGTTGCTCCGCTTCGACGATCCGCGCATTCGCCGCCTCGAGCCCGGCGACTGGGTCGTCGCGCTGTGCGCCCGCGACCGGCGCTGAGGAAGGAAGCCGGCGGCGGTGGCGTTCGCTCGACATCGCCTGGTCGGCGCCGGTACAGCTGCGAACCGGCCGTCCCGCCGTCACTCGGGCCGCTCTCGGGGTTCATCGATCACGGTGGCCAGATCGTCAGGTCCCGTGAGCTCGATGTCGATGCCCTCGGCCAGGTAGGCGGTGCGCCCGACGAAGTGCGCGGCACTGGGCGCCGTGATGAAGATGAACGCCACTGCGGCGAGCGCCTTGGCCCGGCCGCCTTGCAAGGCGACGGCCGCGGCGATGCCGATCAGCGCGATGCCGAGTGTGCTGGCCTTCGTGGCGGCGTGCATCCGCGCGTAGACGTCCGGGAAGCGCAGCACTCCCACACCGGCGAGGAGGACGAACATCGCTCCGATGAGGACGAGCAGTTCTAGGAAGGTCTCGAGCACCTCATCCCCCTCGGCGCTCGATGAACCGGGCGCCCGCGGTGGTCCCGACGAAGCCGACGAGCGCGACCACGACCGCGACACCGAGGAACCACGAGCTGTCCGTCCGAATGGACTGGACCAGGATGATGGCGACGATCGTCACGACAAGGGCGTCGATGGCGACGACCCGGTCGGCCAGCGACGGCCCGGCGACCGCTCGCACAAGGAAGCAGGCAGCTCCCGCTATGAGCACGATCATCGCTGCCGCAATCATCGCCCCCTCCACGCTTCCGTGTCGTCGACCTGAAGATCGGCAAGTACCGCCGGTGAGCCGAACGCCTTGACCGCGAGCAGCTCGAGCCGGCGGACCTCCGCCCTCACCTGCTCCACGTCGCGCACGTCGAGAGCATGCACGTAGAGGGTGAGCGGGTCGCGCCGTACCTCGAAGGTGAGGGTTCCCGGTGTCAAGCTGATGGCGTCCGCTACGAGCGTCGCCAGCGCATCCGAACAGCCGTGCAGTGGCACCGCCACGATCCCGGTGTTGATCCGGTCCCGGGGGGCTATCACCGTCCTGGCCACCACCAGGCCGGCTTCGACCAGGTTGTAGAGGAAGTGCAGGGCGAACCGGGCGGCGTGGACGGGGCGCACGACGACCGTCCCCGCCCGCCAGGTGTCGAACGCCACGACGATGACGGCGGCGACGAGGAGGCCGCTGAGAACGTTCGCCGCCGACACGTCGGACCAGAGGGCGATCCACGTGACGACGAGCAGGGACATGCGCACGGCTTGGGTCATTGATGGAGCACCTCCGCCAGGTAGCCGCTCGGGTCCATGAGGTCACGGGCCGCTCGCTCTGAGAGGTCGAAGAGCGGCCCCGACGCGACGGCGATGCCCAGGCTGAGGACGACGAGGCTCGCCGTGGAGCCGACCATCAGGACGCGGCGTGGCGCGGTCAGGGTGCGGCCCACCTTGTCCGGCTCGGTCGGTCCCCAGAACGTGTTGGCCCAGATCTTCGTCATGGAGAACAGCGTCAACAGGCTCACGGCCAGGCTCACGGCCACGATCAGATAGTCCTCGGTGGCCATCCCGGCTTCGACCAGTGCCAGCTTGGCGACGAAACCCGAGAACGGCGGGATCCCCGCAAGGCTGAGGGCGGGAAGGATGAAGAGGACGGCGAGCGCGGGCTCCAGTCGCCTGAGCCCGGACAGTTCTGCCAGCTCCGCCGTACCGGTGCGCTGCTCGATGAGCCCGGCGACGAGAAAGAGGCTGGTTTTCACCACGATGTGGTGGATGATGTAGATGACCGCGCCGGCGAGGCCGGCGACGGTGAACAGGCCGAGGCCCATGATCATGTAGCCGATCTGGCTCACGATGTGGAACGACAGGATGCGTTTGATGTCGTTCTGGGTGATGGCGCCGAGCACCCCTACGACCATGGTCAGGCCGGCGACCACCAGCAGCAGCCTTCCCGGCTGCGTGTCGCTGGGGAACAGCAGGGTCTGGCTTCGCAGCAGGGCGTAGACGCCGACCTTCGTGAGCAGTCCCGCGAACACCGCGGTCACGGGAGTGGGCGCCGTCGGGTAGCTGTCCGGAAGCCAGAAGAACAGTGGGAAGATCGCCGACTTGATGCCGAACACGACGATCAGCATCAGCGCCAGAGCGCCGCGCACGCCGCCGGGGAGCTCCGCGATCTTGACGCTCAGGTCCGCCAGGTTGACCGTCCCAGTGCTGGCGTACACGAAGGCCAGGGTGAGCAGGAACAGGGTCGAGGCGATGAGGCTGATGACCACGTACGTCATGCCGCTCCGGACCTGGTCGCGCCGGCCACCCAGCGTGATCAGGACGTAGCTCGCCATGAGCATGACCTCGAAGGCGACGAACAGGTTGAAGAGGTCGCCAGTGAGGAACGCGGCGGCGACACCTGCGGCAAGGATGAGGTAGGCGGGGTGGAAGCCGACGTGGTCCTCTTCGGCGCCGGGCTGGCCGATCGCATAGATCAGGACGGCCAGCAGCATGAGCTCGGCAATGACGAGCATGATCGCGGCGAGACGGTCAGCGACCAGTGTGATGCCGACGGGTGCCTCCCATCCTCCCGCCGGCGTGGACCCGATCCCGTTGCCGTCGACGCGTACGAGGAGGATGACGCTGACGACCGTCACGACGGTAAGCGTCGCGGTACCGACGACGCGTTGGGCGTTCCTGGAGCGTCCGACACCGATCGAGAGCCCCGCGCCGAGAAGCGGCAGCAGGATCGGTATGGCGAGAAGGGGGGTCACAGGTCCGTTCCCTCCTCGGCCACGAACGGCGCCTCGCGCGCGATGCGGCGATCCTCCACGTCGTCTTCGACCTCGTCG
>JALZEC010000361.1 GCA_030862235.1 Actinomycetota bacterium
GCGGGGGCGGGGGCGGGGGCGGGGGCGGCGAGGCCGAGATCCTCGTCGCACCGCCGCCAGCCGACGTGGCCGCCCTCGTCGACGGCGTCCTCACCGAGGAGGGCAAGCGGCTGCTCTACCGCGGTGACCCGAAGGTCCTGGACAAGGCCGAGTTCGACGTCGTCTGCCCCATCGACCACGAGCTGACCGTCATCCTCGGCTGCTACAACGACGGCAGGATCGGCATCCTGCGTGTGGACCGCCCTGACCTGGCCCCGGTCATGGTGGTCACCGCCGCCCACGAGATGCTCCACGTCGCCTACGCCACCCTGTCCCGCCGCGAGCGGGAGCAGGTGGACGGGTGGCTCGAGGCGTTCTACGGGACGGTGGACGACCCGGAGATCCGGGAGCTGATCACCCAGTACGAGCAGCAAGGGCGAGACGTCCGGCTCAACGAGCTCCACTCGATCCTGCCCACCGAGCTGTTCGTCCTCAGCCCCGACCTGGAGACGTACTACGGCCGGTACTTCGCCGACCGCCAGCGGGTGGTGGCGGCCCACGAGAGCTACGCCGCCGTCTTCCGCGACATCAAACGGCGGGTGGCGTCCCTCCATGGCGAGATCGACCGCTATGAGTTACAGCTGACCTCCCTGGACGTCCGGATCGCCGCCACCAGGAGGGAGCTGGAGGCCATGAATGCGCGGCTCGACCAGCTGAGGGCGCAAAGGAGCATGGCCGCCTTCAACGCGCTCGTTCCCGAGCAGAACGCCCTGGTCGACCGGTACAACGGGCTCGTCGACCAGTACAACCGGACGGTCGACGTCCACAACCAGAAGGTGGACGAGGTGAACGCGCTCGCCCTCGAACAGGACGAGTTGGCCACGAGCCTCGGCAGCAAGCCGACGGCCGCCCCGGCGAGCTGAGCATGTCCCTCGTCGTCGGCGTGGACATGGCCACGGCCGGGGTGCGGGCGCTGGCCGCCGACGAACGGGGGCGCATAGTGGGCGAGGCCCGGGCCGACCTGCCCGAGCCGTCCCGGCCCCGACCGGGCTGGTCGGAGCAGGACGCGTCGGCGTGGTGGCCGGCGGTGGCAGGCGTGCTGCAGGAGCTCACCGGCGGGCTCGGGGCGGACGAACGGGGGTCGATCGTCGCCGTGAGCGTGTGCGGAACGTCGGGCACCGTCGTCGCCCTGGACGCCGCCGGCAATCCCGTCGGCCCCGCCCTCATGTACGACGACCAGCGGGCGGAGGAGGAGGCGGAGGAGGCCCAAGAAGCGGGTGCCGAGCGGTGGCAGGCCTTGGGCCTGCAGGTGCGGGCGACGTTCGGGCTGCCCAAGTGGGCGTGGCTGCTGCGACACAGCGGCAGGCAGGGTGGCGGGCAGGCTGCCGGCATCGCCCGGCTGGCTCACGCCCCCGATCTGGTGGTGGCCCGACTGCTCGATCGGGACGCTCCCGTCGACTGGAGCCACGCCCTCAAGAGCGGGTATGACCCCCTGCGCAACGAGTGGGCGAGCGAGGCCCTGGCCGCGCTGGCGATTGCCGAGACACTGCTCCCGGAGGTTCTTCCGCCGGCGGAGGGGGTCGGGGAGGTGGGGCGGGCGGCGGCGGAGGCCACCGGCCTGCCCGAGGGCTGCGAGGTCCGGCTGGGGATGACCGACGCCTGCGCCTCCCAGCTGGCAGCGGGGGCTGGCGCACCTGGGCAGTGGGTCTCCGTGCTCGGCTCCACCCTCGTCCTCAAGGGGGCGAGCCGCGACCTGATCGTCGACCCGGAGGGCGCCGTCTACAGCCACCGGCACCCGGAGGGGTGGTGGTTGCCCGGTGGCGCCTCGAACACGGGGGCCCGGTCGCTGGTCGAGGGGTTCCCCGACGCCGACCTCGCTGAGTTCGACGAGAAGGCGGCCGACCACGGGCCCGCGGGCGGCGTCGTCTACCCCCTGCTCGGCCAGGGCGAGCGGTTCCCGTTCGCCGCCGCCGATGCGGAGGGGTTCACGCTGGGGGAGCTGGAGGATGAGGTGGAGCGGTACCGAGCCACGTTGGAAGGGGTGGCCTTCGTGGAGCGGCTGGGCTACGAGCGGCTTCGGGAGCTGGGGGCAGCGGTGGAGGGGCCTATCTCGGTGACTGGCGGGGGAAGCGGGAGCGCGGTGTGGAACCGCATCCGGGCGACGGTCCTGGGGATGCCGGTCGTGGCCAAGCCGGGCGCGAGCACCGCCGCCGGGGCGTGCATCCTCGCCGCGGCGGGAAGCGTCCACGGTGACGTCACGACTGCCTGCCGCGAGATGGCGGTCGACGGCGACCAGGTCGACCCGGCCGAGGACGAGCGGGAGGCGCTCGAGGCGAGCTACCGCCGGTTCGTGGACGCCGTCGACGAGCGGGGGTGGATGGACACGCCCGGCCACTGAGCCGGCCGGCGATGCCATGATGCGCCGGTGCCCGCCCTCGTCCCTCGGGTGGTGGTGGCTGGGACCCACTCGGGCGTCGGAAAGACCACCGTGGCCACCGGCTTGATGGCCGCGTGGCGCAAGCGAGGGCTGCGCGTAGGGGCGGCCAAGGTCGGGCCGGACTACATCGACCCCGGATACCACGCCATGGCCACAAGCCGGCCGGGCCGGAACCTCGACGCCTGGATGTGCGGTCCGGAGGCGATTCCGCCGCTGGCCGGGCGGGCGGGGGACGGGTGTGACGTGCTGGTCGTCGAGGGCGTCATGGGTCTGTTCGACGGAGCCGACGATCCCGCGGGACCGAGCGGCAGCACGGCCCAGGTCGCCGCCCTGCTCGACGCCCCGGTCGTGCTGGTGGTCGACGCGTCGTCGATGAGCCGGTCGGTGGCCGCCCTCGTGCACGGCTACACCTCGTTCGACCCGTCGGTGCGGGTTGCGGGCGTGGTGTTGAACCGGGTGGGCAGCGATGCCCACGAGCGGATGCTGCGGGAGGCCCTCGCCCCGTCCGGCATCCCCGTGGTCGGCGTCTTGCGCCGCAGCGACGCCTTCTCCTGGCGGGACCGGCACCTCGGGCTGGTGCCGGTGGTCGAGCAGCCGGACGTCGTGCTGAGCAGCGTGGAGGCGCTGGCCGAGGCGGTGGAGCAGATGGTGGACCTGGACGCCGTCCTGACTCTGGCCCGGTCGGCCGGGACGGTGCGGGTCGGCCGTCCTCCCCGGCCCTGGCACCAGGCTTCGGTCCGGGTGGGGGTGGCGGCCGGGCGAGCGTTCAGCTTCACCTACCCGGACAACCTGGAGGCGCTGGAGCAGGCGGGGGCCGAGCTGGTCGAGTTCGACCCGTGCACGGAGCCGCACCTCCCGCCCCACCTGGACGGCCTCTACGTGGGGGGCGGGTTTCCCGAGGTGTTCGCCGAGCTGCTGGCCGCCAACCTGACTCTGTTGGCCGACGTTCGCCTGCAGGTGAGCAAGGGGCTGGTGACGTGGGCCGAGTGCGGAGGCCTTCTGTGGCTGTGCAGCTCCCTCGACGGCCACCGCCTGGCCGGGGTGGTGAAGGCCGAGGCACGGATGTCCGACCGGCTGACACTCGGCTACCGCCGGGCCCAGCTCGTGGTCGACACGCCGCTCGGCCCGGCCGGGACCGAGCTGCGGGGGCACGAGTTCCACTACTCGACCTTGGAGCCACCAGGGGACGCCCTCGAGCTGCGGTCACGCCAGGGGACGGGCACCGCCGGCTACGCCTCCCCCACCCTCCTCGCCTCCTACCTGCACGTCCATCTCGGTGGCGACCCGACGACGGCCGAACACTTCGTCCGGGCCGCGGCGGGCGGCGAGGACGGTGCGTCTCCCAGGCGATAGGGTGACGCCGCCGTAGGGCGTGGGAAGCCGGTGCGAGTCCGGCGCGACCTGCCACTGTGAACGTGCACCGTGGCGTGCACTGAAGCCAGAGGCCCGGCCCGGCACCACCGCAAGCGCGCGCTGGAGGGCACGTGGCACCGAACGGCTCCCCGCCGGTCCTGGTCGGCGTCGGCGTCGGCCCTGGCGACCCCGAGCTGGTCACCGCCCGGGCGACGCGCGTCCTTCGCCAGGCCGGCCGGGTCTTCGCCCCGACGACCGCCATCGACGCTGTGGGGCGCGCCGAGTCGATCGTCCGCCAGGCCTGCCCGGGCGTGCGGATCGACCGCCTCGTGTTCGCCATGGGGGCCGAGGGGGACGACCGACGCGAAGGGTTCCGGCGAGCGGCGGCCGCGGTCGCCGAGGCCCTGGATTCGGCGCGGCTGGTCGCGGTCGCCGTGCTCGGGGACCCGAACGTGTACAGCACGTTCTCGTGGCTGGTGGCGGAAGTGCGGGCGGTACGACCCGAGGTGGAGGTCGAGACCGTGCCCGGGATCATGGCCCTGCAGGAGCTGGCCGCCCGGACAGGGACGGTGCTGCTGGAAGGCACGGAATCGCTCACCCTCATCACCGCCCTGGCCGGACCGGGCCCACTGGACGACGTGATCGACGACGGGGAGCGGGCGGTCGTCGTCTACAAGGGTGGCCGCCA